>JAFATL010000712.1 GCA_019243975.1 Actinomycetota bacterium
GGACCCGCAGCTGTTGGAGATCCTGGCCTGCCCTGAGGACAAGGGCCCCCTGCTGTACTTCCGCGACGAGGACAGCCTCTACAACCCCCGTCTCCAGCGTCGCTACGCGATCCGGGACGACATCCCGATCATGCTGATCGACGAGGCGGAGACCGTGGGCAAGCCCGAGCACGACCGGCTCATGGCCAAGGCCGACGCCGACGGCATCAAGCCCACGTGGGAGCCGGCGAGCTGACGATGGCCATCGGACCGGTCGACACCCTGGGCATGTTCGACGTCACCGCCAGCCTGCCTGAGCAGGTGGCGATGGCGGCGGAGCAGGCGCGCGGCCTCGACAACCTCCCCGAGCACGGCACCGTCGAGAACGTCGTCGTGCTCGGCATGGGCGGCAGCGGCCTCGCCGGCGACATCCTCATCGCCGCGGCGGCGCCGTTCATGCCCGTGCCCGTCGTGGTGGTGAAGTCGTACTCGCTGCCACACTTCGTGGGCGAGGAGTCGCTCGTCTTCGCCATCTCGTTCTCGGGCAACACCGAGGAGACGATCGAGGCCGCCACCGAGGCCGCCGTGCAGGGCGCCCACGTGGTCGCCGTCACCTCCGGCGGCGAGCTCGAGAAGCTGGCGTCGGGGTGGGGCGCGCCGATCATCGGCCTGCCCGACGACATCCCCATGCCGCGCGCGGGCATCGGCGCCATGGCCATCCCGCCGTTGGTCGTCCTCGAAGAGGTCGGACTGTTCCCGGGCGCCAGCCAGTGGATCGACCACGCCGTGGGGCAGCTGCAGCGCCGGCGCGACCGTCTGGTCCGCGACGACAACGAAGCGGCCGCCATCGCTCGCCGCATCGGGCGCACCGTCCCGGTGATCTTCGGCGGCAACAGCCTGGGCGCGGCCGCCGCGTTGCGGTGGAAGAACCAGGTCAACGAAAACGCCAAGAGCCCCGCCTTCTGGGCCGCCCAGCCCGAGCTCTCGCACAACGAGGTGCAGGGTTGGGGCCAGCACGGCGACATCACCCGCCAGGTCATGACGTTGATCAACCTTCGCCATGACCACGAACACCCGCAGGTGAGCCGGCGGTTCGACCTGGTCACCGAGTGGCTGCGCGAGGTCATGGCCGGTGTC
Source organism: Actinomycetota bacterium (assembly GCA_019243975.1). GTDB lineage: Bacteria > Actinomycetota > Acidimicrobiia > Acidimicrobiales > JAFATL01 > JAFATL01. Next base: position 1,117 of record JAFATL010000712.1, read on the forward strand.
GAGGAGGTGTGGGCCGAGGGCGAGGGCGAGCTGGCCCAGCTGCTCGACCTCATCCTCATCGGCGACTTCGTCACCCTGCACATGGCGGCCCACGAGGGCATCGACCCCGGCCCCATCCCCGTGCTCGAAGACATCAAGGCCGCGCTCAGCGCAGGTTGAGCGGGCGACGGGCGTTCCCCCCAGACAACATTCGACGACAGCTACGAAAGCAGAGCATTCGATGACGATGACGGACCAGGTGGACTACAAGGTCGCCGACCTCGGGCTGGCCGACTTCGGCCGCAAGGAGATCGTGCTGGCCGAGGAGGAGATGCCCGGTCTCATGGCGCTGCGGGCCGAGTTCGGCCCCTCGCAGCCCCTTGCCGGGGCGCGCATCAGCGGCTCGATCCACATGACGATCCAGACGGCCGTGCTCATCGAGACGCTCACCGCGCTGGGCGCCCAGGTGCGCTGGGCGTCGTGCAACATCTTCTCCACCCAGGACCATGCCGCCGCTGCCATCGCCGCCGCCGGCATCCCCGTGTTCGCGTGGAAGGGCGAGACGCTCGAGGAGTACTGGTGGTGCACCGAGCGCATCCTGCGCTGGCCCGACGGCGAGGGCCCCAACATGATCCTCGACGACGGTGGCGATGCCACGCTGCTCGTGCACCTCGGCACCGAGTTCGAGGCCGCCGGCGCCGTGCCGCCCACTGCCGACGACGACCCCGAGGAGTACGGCGTCATCCTCGACGTCCTGCGCCGCACGCTGTCCGAGAACCCGAAGCTGTGGACCGGCATCGGCCAGGGCATCAAGGGCGTCACCGAAGAGACGACCACCGGCGTGCACCGCCTCTACCAGCGGGAGAAGGCCGGCACCCTGCTGTTCCCGGCCATCAACGTCAACGACTCGGTGACGAAGTCGAAGTTCGACAACCTCTACGGCATCCGTCACTCGCTGATCGACGGCATCAACCGCGCCACCGACGTGATGATCGGCGGGAAGGTCGCCCTCGTCCTCGGGTACGGCGACGTCGGCAAGGGATGCGCCCAGTCACTGCGCGGGCAGGGTGCGCGCGTCATCGTCACCGAGGTCGACCCGATCTGCGCGTTGCAGGCGTCGATGGAGGGCTTCGAGGTGAACACGCTCGAGCGCGTGATCGACAAGGTCGACATCTTCGTCACCGCCACCGGCAACAAGGACGTCATCTCCGCCGAGCACATGGCGAAGATGAAGCACAACGCCATCGTCGGCAACATCGGCCACTTCGACAACGAGATCGACATGGCCGGCCTGGCCAAGATGTCCGACGTCAAGCGCTTCAACATCAAGCCCCAGGTCGACGAGTACGC
>JAFATL010000020.1 GCA_019243975.1 Actinomycetota bacterium
CCTGCGCGAGCTGCTGGAGTTGATCGTCGCCGACTCGCGGTGGGACGTGACGTATCTCGGCATGCAGATCGTCGTCGAGGGCATCGCCCTGGCTGCGTTCGGGATGATCCACCAGTTCTCCACCGAACCGCTGATCAAGCAGATCACGCGCTACGTCATGGCCGACGAGGCGCGGCACGTGGCCTTCGGTGTGCTGTCGCTCAACGGGCTCTACGACGAGATGTCCGACAGCGAGCGGCGGGAGCGGGAGGAGTTCGTGGTGGAAGCGGCGTGGCTCATGCGCGACCGCTTCCTCGCCACCGAGGTGTGGGAGCGCCTCGGCATCCCCCTCGACGACGGGCTGCTCGAGTCGGCGCGGTCCCCCATGCTGCAGCTGTTCCAGCGCGTGCTGTTCGCCAAGGTCACACCCAACCTGCGCAAGATCGGCCTGATGTCCGACCGCCTGCGCGACCGCTTGGTGAGCGTGGGCGCCATCGCGGCCGACGAGTAACCCACACCGTCTGCAATCCTGAGCGGCGGTGACCGACGCCGACCGCCTGCTGCTGCTCCCTCGACCGCAACGCATCGAGCTCGGCGGCGAGGGCGCGCCCCTGGACGCGCCGGTGCACGAGACACGGTTGGACGACCTGCCGGCCGAGGGCTTCGAGCTCGAGATCGGGCCGGCGAGCGTCGAGCTGCGTTACTGCGACGAGAGCGGCCTGCGTTACGGCCGGGCCACCCTGGGCCAGATCCGCGCCCAGTCGGCGGACACCCTGCCGGGCCTGACGATCCGGGACTGGCCCGACTTCCCCGTGCGGGGCTACATGCTCGACATCAGCCGCGACCGCGTGCCGACCAGGGACACGCTCGAGCGCCTGGTCGAGCTGATGGCACTGGCGCGCCTCAACCAGTTCCAGCTCTACACCGAGCACACCTTCGCCTACCGCCACCACGAAGTGGTGTGGCGCGACGCGTCGCCGATGACGCCCGACGACATCCACTGGCTGGATGGGTTGTGCCGGTCACGCGGCATCGAGCTGGTGCCGAACCAGAACTGCTTCGGGCACATGGCGCGCTGGCTCAAGCACGACGCCTACCGGCACCGGGCCGAGACCCCGGACGGCTACGAGCTGCTGCCCGGTGTCACGTCGCAGCCGGCGGTGCTGGCGCCGACCGAAGACAACGCCGCCTTCGCGCTCTCGTTGTTCGACGAGCTACTCCCCCACTTCACCAGCCGGCAGGTGCACATCGGCTGCGACGAGACGTTCGAGCTCGGCAAGGGTCACAGCGCGGCGGAGGCCGAGCAGCGGGGCAAGGAGGCCGTGTACATCGACCACCTGCGCCGGCTGGTCGAGCCGCTCGTCGAGCGCGGCTACACGGTGCAGTACTGGGCCGACATCGCCCGCAAGGCGCCCGAGCTGGTGAAGACGCTGCCGCCCGGCGCGGTGGCGGTGGCGTGGAACTACGAGGCACCGCGGGCTGCCGATGAGTCCGCGCCCCTGCCCCCGTCGGTCACCGCCATCCTCGACCAGCTCGGCATCGACTTCGAGGCGTTCTCCGGGTTCGACGCCAACGTGGCGCCCATCGCCGACGCCGCCGTCCCGTTCTGGGTGGCGCCAGGAACGTCGAGCTGGAACTCGCTCGTCGGCCGCATCGACAACGCCATGGCCAACATCGCCGACGCCGCCGACGTGGGCGTGGCCCGGGGTGCGAGTGGCTTCCTGCTCACCGACTGGGGCGACAACGGGCACCTCCAGCCGCCGTCGGTCAGCTTCGGCCCGCTGGTTTACGCGGGTGCCGTGAGTTGGGCGCGTGATGCCAACCGCGGCCTCGACCTGCCGGCGGTGCTCGACCGCTATGTGTTCGACGGGCCCAACGTGTCGATCGGCACCGTGCTCGACCGCGTGGGTCGGGTGTGGCGCATGACGGGCCAGCGCACGTTCAACGCCAGCCCGCTCCAAGCCGCGCTGGCGCCCGCCCAGGGCCACATGATCATGGGCGACCCGGATGCCGCCAAGGTCGCCGCCGTCGTGCAGGAGTTGCAGCAGGCGATCGCCGACCTCGAACGGTGGAACCCGTCGTGCAGCGAGCACCACGTGGCCAAGCGCGAGCTGTTGCACGCCTGCCGCATGGCGCGGCACGGAGCATGGAAGCTGGCCCTCCAAGCGGGCGCTGACGCGCCATCGCCGGACGAGTTGGCCGCGGACCGCTCGGAGCTGGCGGCCGAGCACGAGGCGTGCTGGCTCCTACGCAGTCGTCCCGGCGGCCTGCGCGACAGCCTCAAGGCCTTTCGCTAGCGGGGACGCGACCAGGCGGTTTGGGGGCGCGCCTGCGGCTCGCCGTCGACGGTGATGTCGGTACGCTCGTTGAAGAAGCACACCAGGCCCTCGATCTTCGGGCACTCGGGGATCGGGAACGGATACGACCACGCGATGTCGTCGTGCACCGCGCCACCGACGGTCGCGGACCAGTAGCGGGCCACCCCCTTGTACGGGCATTGCGTCGATGTTTCCGTCGGCGTGAGCAGGTCCATTCGGACGTCGGCCTGAGGGACGTAGTAGCGGGTCGGCAGGCCCGTCTCGAACAGCAGCCGGGGCCGGACCGTGTCCGCCAGCACCTCGCCGTCGAGCGACACCACCACGTGTCGCGAGCTGTTGAGTACGTCGACGCGCGAGTAGGGATCCTTGGCGTGGACGTAGATCTCGTCGTCTTCCTCGAACCAGGCGTCGACCTTGTGCCAGTACAGCGCCCGGTAGCCCGTGATGTCCTCTCGTCCCGGCAGCGGCTGCGCGTACGACCACACCGCGTCGGGGACCACTCGCTCCCCCACCCGGATCGACCAGTACGACGCCTCGCCCTTGCGGGGGCAGGTGGTGTGCTTGTCGGACGGTTCGAGCAGTTCGGCGCGCACGTCGTCAGGTGGGAAGTAGAAGATCGGCCGGTGGTCGCGCTCGAACAGGATCAACACGCGCGTCGAGTCGGCGACGGCCACATCACCGACGAACGCCCGCACCCGTCGGGGCCAGGGCTCCGTCCACACGGTCTGGCCGAACGGGGGCTGGGGCGGGTCAGCCGGAGGCGGCGTTGGATTCTCCACGGCGCGTTCCTACCCGCACGACACGGAAGGTTGCCTTACCGGCGCGTTTGCCCTCGTACATCGCCGTGTCGGCCGCTTGCAGCACGGCCGAGGGCGAGGACCGACCGCCCTTGATGATGGCGACACCGACCGAGGCCGTCAGCGACGCTGCCCCCTCCGACGTCAGGAAGCCCCGATCGAAGGCGGCCAGGACGCGCCGGGCAATCTCTTCCGCGTCGGAGTCGGTGGCGAGGTTCTCGCACAGGATCGTGAACTCGTCGCCGCCGTAGCGGGCGAGGGTGTCCTCGGGCCGGATCACGCGGCTGACCCGACCGGCGGCGGCGAACAGCACCTCGTCACCGGCGTGGTGGCCCAGCTCGTCGTTGATCGCTTTGAACCCGTCGAGGTCGACGAAGAACACGCCGAGCATCGAGCGGTCGCGGCGAGCGCGCGCCAGCGCCTGGTTGAGGCGTTCGACGAACCACTGCCGGTTCGGCAGCTCGGTGAGGTGGTCGTGGGCGGCGCGGTGACGCACTTCTTCGTCGCGTCGGTGCCGCTCGGTCAGGTCCTGTGCCAACCCGACGAGGTACGCGAGGTCGCCCTCCGGCGCGTACACGGACGACGCGGCGATCTCCACCTCGCGCTCGAGCCCGTCCTTGCGCAGGATCTTGAGCTCGACCCGGGCGTGGTCGGTCTCGCCGACCGCCAGCGCGCCGAGTACCTCGACGGCGTGGGCGGCGCTGTCGGGGTGGATGACCTTGGTGACCTGCTCGCCGATCAGCTCGTCCTCGTCGTACCCCGTGAGCTCGCAGCCCGCCTCGTTCACATGCCCGAAGGTGCCGTCGGGCAGGATGATCGACATCGACACCGGGGCGCGCGCGAACACCGTGCCGAAGAAACTGCCCGATGTCGCGTCGTCGACCATCGTGACGTGCACCAGCACCAGCGGTTCCGAGTTGCCCGCCCGCTGCAACCCGTCGAAGCGGATGCCGACGACCAGCGCCGAACCGTCGGGTTTGGCGTACCGGGCCTCGATCGGCGCAGCGGACTCGTTTCCCTCGGCCACGACGCGGAAGGCGGCGTCGACCCGCTCCTTGTCGTCGGCGTGCAGGAGGGCAAGGTGCACGAGTCCGTCGAGCTCGGTTTCCGTGCGGCCGACCAACGCGCGGAAGCCGGCGTTGCTCGACAGGATGACGCCCCGGGCGTCCAATGTCGCGAGTCCAACGG
>JAFATL010000036.1 GCA_019243975.1 Actinomycetota bacterium
GACGTGCCAGCACGGGCACGTTCTTGCAGCAGTCGGGTCAGACGGGTGCCAACACCACGCCGTGCACGCGTTCGTCGCGCAGGTGCTCGACGATCTGCGGGCCGGTGTCGGTGCGCCACACCTCGACGCCGTGCTGCTGGTACCCCATCACCGAGACGTGGTGTGGGGCTGCGGCGCCCACGCGCCCCTCGGCCACGAGTTCGTCGAGCACGTCGACCGGCAACGCCACGTTGCGGTCGGCGAGCACGTCGGTGCTGTTGACGTGCAGGTGGCTCATCGCCAACGGCACGTCTGAGGCGTGCGGGATCACCCGGTGGGTCGGGTCGCCCCACGTGGGCTCGGCCCGCTCCCGGTCGAGGTCGAACGGGTCCTGCTCGCCTTCGACCGACAAACCGGCCGAGGTGAGCAGGGCGATGGTCGAATCCGCGAGACGCGTCTCGAACGGCGCCCACACCGGCTCACCCTCACCGGGCAACGGCTGCGCGTTCTCGAACATCGGGCGGAAGCTGCGCGGGAGGAACCGGTAGCTGTCGACGATCACGCGTTCAGGCTACCGACCTGAAAGAGTGGCGCCATGGCCGACCTGAGCGCCCACGAGACCATCCGCCAGACTTACGACCCGATCCACGACATCGGCTCGATCATCTACCTGAGCCCGGAGACGTTCGCCCGGGCCGCCGAGTGGGGCTGGTCGAACCCGTTCAGCTTCTACTTCGCGGGCCGGGGCGGCATGCTCGGCGACGTCGCGCCGTCGGTCGTCGCCGCCACCTTCGGCTGGTTCAACCCAACCGTCGTCGACAACATGTTCCCCGAAGGGACCGCGGTGGCAGGCGCCCGGGGCGCAGCCGAGCGCATGTGGGAGGCGCACGCGCTGTGGGGTCGCGATCACTTCAACGACGTCGACCTGGCCCGCTTCGTGGAAGTGGCCGACAAGCTGGTCGACGGGGCCGAGGGCTCGGGCCTGCCGCTGTTCGTGGCGTGGCGCGACATGCCGCGCGCCGACGACGTGCCGGCGCGGGCGGCACAGTTGTTCCAGACCCTGCGCGAGTGGCGCGGCGCCGTCCACGTCGTGGCCACCACCGCGGCCGGATTGTCGCCCCGCGACGCGATTCTCACCAACGAGGGAGAGGGCCAGGCAAAGTTCTTCGGCTGGACCGAGCCGTTCCCCGACGTGAGCGCCGACAAGGGCAAGCACGACGAGGCCGAGGACATCACCGACCGCCTGTGCGCGGCCCAGGTGGAAGCGCTCCTCTCCCCCGCCGAGCGCGCCGACTTCGTCGCCGGCGTCACCGCGGCACGTTCCGCCCTGGACTGACGCCTACGCTTCTCGGCGGTGCAGTGCCTGGGAATCGACATCGGCGGCTCGGGCATCAAGGGCGCGCCGGTCGCCACCGCCACCGGTGAGCTGACGGCCGAGCGCGAGCGGCTGGAGACGCCGCAGCCGGCAACACCCGACGCCGTCGCCGACACCGTGGCCCGCGTCGTCGACCACTTCGATTGGGAAGGCCCGATCGGCTGCACGTTCCCGGCCGTCGTGCGCAGCGGCGTGGTGCACACCGCGGCCAACGTCGACAAGACGTGGATCGGCACCGACGCGGCCACGCTGTTCGGCCAGCGCACCGGTCGCGACGTCGTGGTGATGAACGACGCCGACCTGGCGGGCGTGGCCGAGATGCAGTTCGGCGCGGGCAAAGGCGTCGACGGCCAGGTCGTCATGATCACCTTGGGCACGGGCATCGGCAGCGCCCTCTTCTACCGGGGCGTGCTCGTTCCCAACACCGAGCTCGGCCACATCCAGCTCGACGGGCGCGACGCCGAGGAGTTCGCGTCGGGACGGGTGCGGGAGGACGACGACCTCGGGTGGAAGGAGTGGGGCAAGCGCGTCGGCGCCTACCTGCACGCGCTCGAAGACCTGCTGTGGCCCGACCTGTTCATCCTGGGCGGGGGCGTGTCGAAGAAGTCCGACAAGTTCCTGCCCTCCGTCGACATCCGCACGCCGGTGGTGCCGGCGACGCTGCTGAACAACGCCGGCATCGTGGGCGCGGCCCTGATGGCGGCTGCCGCGACCTGAGAGAATCTCCGCAATGGGGACGGGTCCGACACTGCTGTACGGGAAGCTGGTCTTCCCGTTGGCCCGCTTCGTCAACACCCTCGGCCGCGTCGACAAAGGCACGGGGGTCCACCCCGACATCGACCTGGCGCCCCTCGGCTTGGGCATGTCGGCCAGCCGCCGCCACGCCGAGATCGAGTTCGCCGACGGACGGTTCGTCGTGCGTGACCTCGGCAGCCGGTTGGGCACCTTCGTCAACGGCGAGCCTCTGACCGCCGGCGTGGAGCGCGCCCTCGACAACGGCGACACCATCACGATCGGGGCGGTGACCCTGCTGGTCGACCTCGAGCACACGTGGCCCGAGGGCCTCACCGCCGAGTGGGACGACGTCACCACCGGGCCGGGCACGCTGGTGTCGTCGAGCGGCACGGTGCAGCTCGTCGGCCAGCTGCCGCACGCGCTGGCCGCGGGCGAGCTCGTCATGCACTACCAGCCGCAGGCGGTGCTGGCCACGGGCGAGATCGAGTCGGTCGAGGCGCTCATCCGCTGGCGCCACCCCGAGCTCGGCCTGGTGAGCCCGGCCCGCTTCCTGCCCACGGCCGAGGACTCCGGTTTCATCCGCCACCTCACGTCGTTCGCCTTGGCCGAGGGCGCGGCCCAGAGCCGGGCGTGGCGCGACGCCGGCACCCCGCTGTCGGTCTCGGTCAACGTGTCGGTGCGCGACCTGGAGGACCGTCACTTCCTCGAGCGGGTGCTGGAGGCGATCGAGGCAGCGGGCATCGAGGCCGAGGACCTCATGCTGGAGGTGACCGAGAGCGCGGTGATGGCCGATCCCGACGACGCCATCGGCATCATGAAGTCGGTGCGCGACGCCGGGTTCCGCTTCGGCATCGACGACTTCGGCGCTGGCGAGTCGTCGCTCGGGTACCTGTCGAAGCTGCCGGTCGACGAGGTCAAGATCGACCAGGCCTTCGCCCGCGACCTCACGGCCCGTAACGTCGCCATCGTGCGGTCGGCGGTGACGATGGCGCACGATCTCGAGCTCACCGTGGTGGCCGAGGGCGTCGAGAGTGAGGACGTGGCCGACAAGCTCAACGACCTGGGTTGCGACAAGGGACAGGGCTGGTACTTCGGCAAGCCCGTCCCGGCGGCGGAACTGGCGCTGTAAGACCGATGCGCCGCGGGCTGGGGATCGTCGCTCTGCTCGTGTGCTCGCTCGGCGGCGCGCTCCCGGCAGTGCGGGCCGCTGTCACCCCGGCCACCGCGCCGTTGTGCGTGCCGCGGTTGACGGCGCCGCCAGTCGGGCTGGCGGTCACGTCGACGGCGCCGGTGAAGAACCACCCGCGCGTCGCTGACATCACGTTCCGCTCGCGCGCCCTCAACGGCCCGGTGCACGCCAACGTGCTCCTGCCGACGGGCTACGACGCGCCCGCCAACGCGGGGCGCCGCTATCCGGTGCTGTACCTGTTGCACGGCCACGGCGGCAACCACACCGACTGGATCAGCCACGACGCCGACAAGATCGTGGGCGACGTGCCGGTGATCGTGGTCATGCCCGACGGCGGCTACGACGGGTGGTACTCCGACTGGTACGGCACCGACGTCGACGGCCACGTGCCCGCGCCGGCACCCGGCTGGGAGGCGTTCCACATCCGCGAGTTGATCCCGTGGGTCGACGCCACCTACCGAACGATCTCCGACCGGCGTGGTCGCGCCATCGCGGGGTTGTCGATGGGCGGGTTCGGGGCCATGAGCTACGCGGCCCGCCACCCCGACCTGTTCGTCGCCGCCGGCTCGTTCTCGGGTGCCGTCGACATCGACTTCAACTACCCGTTGGCGGGCACCATCACCGGCACCGCCGCCAACCTGCCCGACCGCAAGCAACCCGACAACTGCGTGTGGGGCGACGCCGTCACCAACGACATCGTGTGGCGCGACCACAACCCGACCGAGTTGTCGCGCAACCTCTCGCCGTTGTCGGTGTACCTCACCAGCGGCAACGGGCGGCTGGGCGGCTACGACACCAACCCGGGCCCGACGACGCTGGGCGCCCAGGGCATCGAGGCGGGCGTGTGGGTCATGACCGACTCGTTCGACAAGGCCCTCACTGCCGCCCGCGTCGTGCACACGTTCACTCGGTACGGCCCGGGCACGCACAGCTGGCCGTACTGGGTCGACGACCTACGGACGTGGCTGCCCCGTATGCAGGCCGCCTTCGCCCACCCGCCGGCGGCCCCGCCCAATGTGCCCTTCTCGTTCGAGTCGTCGGCGGCGCCGTTCTCGGTATGGGAATGGACGTTCACGCCCCATCGCGACGTGGCCGAGATGACGTACCTGCGCAACGTGACGTCGCGCGGGTTCGACGTCAGCGGCAGCGGCCTGCTGAGCGTCGTCACCGCGCCGCTCTACCGGCCCGGCGCGACGTACCGGGTCGCCGGGGCCCGGTCGAGCGTGCTGACGGTGGCGGCGGGCTCCGACGGGCGGCTGCGGTTCGACGTCGACCTCGGGACCGCGCATGCGGCCCAGCAGTACACATTCGGCCCGGCGGCCGAGCAGGCGTTCCCTCATGCCGCTGTCGCCATCTCCCTGGGCGGTTGATGCCCGCGGGCGTCATCCCAAGCGGCGAGGGGTAGCGTCGATCGCATGATCGACGCTACCCCATTCGGGCGGACCGGCCACGACAGCAGCCGGGTGATCTTCGGCGCCGCGGCCCTCGGCCGCATGAGCCAGGAGCGCGCCGACGAGACCCTGGCGGTGCTGCCGGAGTTCGGCGTCAACCACCTCGACACAGCT
>JAFATL010000055.1 GCA_019243975.1 Actinomycetota bacterium
TGATGACGTCGGCGCACACCACCTGATGGCCCAGGTGGGCGAGATAAGCGCCGGTCGTCAGTCCGACGTAACCAGTTCCAATGACTGCAACTTTGCTCACTGCTATGTCAACTCTTTCACCATGCGTTCGAGTGGTTCGTGATGATCGCTCAGGAGAGGAAGCCCCTGCAGACGGAGTGCGGCGTTGTCGAGCACCGAGTTCGCCGGCCGCGGCGCGGGCCGAGCCGGGACGAGCTCGCTGGTGGTGATGGGATGCACCCGCTCTGGGTCCTGCCCCGAGAAGGAGAGGATGTCGCGGGCGAACTGGAACCAGGTCGTGGCGCCCTGGTTGGTGACGTGGAACGTTCCCGGCAGCCGACCGACGACGAGCGTGCGGATGGCGACGGCGAGGTCAGCGGTGAACGTGGGGCAGCCGTGCTGGTCGTTGACGAACGAGAGCGTGTCGTGCTCGCTGGCCAGCCGCAGCACGGTCTTGACCATGTTGTTGCCGTGCAGCCCGCACACCCACGCGGTGCGGACGATGGTCGAGCCAGGATCGAGTTCCCGCTCGCCTCCCAGCTTCGACTTCCCATACACCGATAACGGGTTGGTGGCGTCCCACTCACGGTAGGGATCCGGCGACGTTCCGTCGAAGACGTAGTCGGTTGACACGTAGCAGACGCGCGCCCCGACCAGGCGGGCCCCTTCGGCCACGTGGCGGGTGCCGAGGGCGTTCACAGCAAACGCCCAGTCGGGGTGCTCCTCGCACGCATCGACCGCCGTCCACGCCGCGGCATGGATCACGGCGTCGGGCTGCACGGTGGTGATCGCCTGCAGCACCGCCTCGCGGTCGGAGACGTCGAGTTGATGGCGAGCGAGCCCGATGACCTCGTGACCCTGGAATGCCTCGACCAGATCGTGCCCGAGCTGACCGCCTGCGCCCGTGACGACGACGCGCATCTAGCTCTGCGTGCTCCAGGCGGCTTCTTCGACCACGGGCGCACGGCCCCGCAGCGGTTCCCACCAGTCGCGGTTCTTGGCGTACCACGAGACGGTGTCGGTCAGGCCGTGGTCGAACGGGATGGTGGGCTCCCATCCCAGCTCGCGGCGGATCTTCGACGCGTCGAGCAGGTAGCGCCGGTCGTGGCCCGGACGGTCGGGCACGATCGTCTTGAGGCTCGCCGGCTTCTCGAGCGCGGCCAACACGAGGTCGGCGATCTCCTCGATGCTCTTCTCGACGCCGGTGCCCACGTGGTAGGTCTCGCCCACCTGGCCCTTTGACAGCACCAGGTCGATGGCGCGGCAGTGGTCGACGGCGTGGATCCACTCGCGCCGGTTCTGGGTGGACGCGTACAGCGGCAGCGGCTTGTCGTCGAGGGCGTAGGTGGTGAACAGCGGCACCACCTTCTCGGGGAACTGGTACGGCCCGTAGTTGTTGGCGCAGTTGGTGATGCTGATCGGCACCTCGAAGGTCTCGTAGTAGGCGCGCACGAAGTGGTCGGCGGCCGCCTTCGACGCGTTGTACGGCGTGCGGGGCGCGTAGGGCGTGTCTTCGTTGAACGCCTCGTCGGTGTCGAGGTCGAGGTCGCCGTAGACCTCGCACGTCGAGATGTGGTGGAACCGCTGCACGCCAACCCGCCGGGCCGCCTCCAGGAAGGTCTGGGTGCCGAGGGCGTTGGTGCGGGCGAAGCGGCCGGGATCGATGATGGCGTAGCTGTTGTGCGACTCGGCGGCGAAGTTCACGACCACGTCGATGCCGTGGTCCTTGAGCGTGCGCTCGGCCAGCTCCTGGTCGCCGATGTCGCCCTGCACGAACTCGAACTGGCCCTCGACGGCGGCCAGGTTGGCGCGATTGCCGGCGTAGGTGAGGAGGTCGTACACGACCACCCGATCCTCGGGATGGTTGGCCAACCAGTAGTGCACGAAGTTGGAGCCGATGAACCCGGCCCCACCGGTGACGAGCAGCTTCATAGGGGTGTTCAGGCTAGTGGACGGACTGCCGGCCCCCCCCACTGCCGCGAACTACCCCAAATCCACCTGGGAGTGGTCGCCCAGCATGAGCCGGGTGGCGCGGGGGCGCTGGTGGGAGCGGAACACCTCGACCTGCTTGCCGATGAGCGAGTCGACGATGCGGGTGCCGGCGTCGGTGACCTTGCTGTGCTCGAGCACCACCGAGTGCTCGATCTCCGAGTGCACGACCTCGCAGTCGTTGGCGATGGCGGTGAACGGCCCGACGTAGCTGTCGACGATGCGCGTGCCCTCGCCGACGATGGCCGGACCGCGCACGGTCGAGTTCACGATCTCGGCGCCCGCCTGGATGACGACGCGACCCTCGATGCTCGACGCGCCGTCGACCTTGCCTTCGATCGACTGGTCGAGCGTCTCGAGGATGAGGCGGTTGGCCTCGAGCAGCGGCGTGAGCTTGCCGGTGTCGATCCACCAGCCGGTGAGGATCTGCTGCAGCACGGTGTGGCCCTGGTCGATGAGCCACTGGATGGCGTCGGTGATCTCGAGCTCGCCGCGGGCCGACGGCTGAATCGACCGCACGGCCTCGTGCACGGTCGGGTCGAACAGGTACACGCCGACCAGCGCCAGGTCGGACGGCGGGTCGACGGGCTTCTCGACCAGCCGCACCACCTGACCCTCGGCGTTGAGAGCGGCCACGCCGAAGCGTTGCGGGTCGGGCACCTGGTGGAGGCAGATCTGGGCCGTCGCCCCTTCGCGCTCGTGCTCGAAGCGCTCGACGATCTCCTTCAGGCCCTCCTGCAACATGTTGTCGCCGAGGTACATGACGAAGTCGTCGTCACCGAGGAAGTCCTGGGCGATCAGGACGCAGTGGGCGAGGCCCAGGGGCGCGTCCTGGGGGATGTAGGTGACCTCGATCCCCCACCGGCTGCCGTCGCCGACGGCCGCCATGATCTCGGCCTTGGTGTCGCCGACCACGATGCCGATCTGGCGGATGCCCGCCTCGACCATGTCGTCGATGCCGTAGAAGAGGATGGGCTTGTTGGCCACCGGCACCAGTTGCTTGGCGCTGGTGTGGGTGATCGGACGCAGCCGCGTGCCCGCGCCCCCGGAAAGGATCAGACCCTTCATGCGGTCAGTGTAGGGAGGACGGCGGCTAGCAGTTCAGCTGGGCCGGGGCGCCCTTGGAGGCGGGCTTGGTGGTGGCCGTGGTGGCCGGGGCGGTCGTCGACGTGGTGGTCGTGGACCCGGGGGCGGCCTTGATGCCACCGAAGTTGGTGCCCGAGGTGATGATCAGGTCGACGCCCTGGATGGTGTTGTCCTGCACGATCTTCGAGCCGCCCTGCACGTAGCTCTGCAGCACCAGGGCCTTGTCCTTCTGCCCGGAGCCGTAGCGGATCTCGGTGTCGTTGTAGGAGAAGCTGTGGGCGTCGCCCTTGTCGGCCACGTTGAAGCCGGCCTGCTCGAGGCCGGTCGCCACCTTCGAGGCCTGGCCGCTGTAGCCGGAGCCGTTGAGCACCCGCACCCGGATGAGGTTGGGGGCGATGTTGGGGACCTTCGTGGGCGTCTGGGTCGCCGCGCTGCCAAGGAACTTGTCGATGACGTCGCGGATGTCGGCGTCCTTCGGGAGCAGCACCGACGCCCCGCCGACGTTGGCCGGCTGCGTCGCCGGCCCCAGGCTGAGCATGTCGACCTGGTCGGGCTCGAGCGACTTGAAGCGCTTCCCGAGGTTGAGCAGATCCTTGGACGACAGCGTGTCGTCGATCGTCACGTAGTCGTGACCGGTGATGGCGCCGATGAGGCTGTTGAGCTTGAACGGGTTGCGGGCGCCCTGCGAAATGGCGCGGCGCAGCATGCGGCGCATGAACTCCTGCTGGCGCTGGATGCGGCCCAGGTCGCCGGTGGGGTCGGAGCGCCAGCGGCCGCTCTCGAAGTACTCGTAGTGGCGGCTCCGGGCGAAGGCCAAGGCCTGGTCGCCGTTGAGCGTGATGCACCCGGCCGCCGGCACCTTGAGCCCGGACAGCGCGTCACGTGCGGGCGAGGTGAACGGGATGACCACGCCGCCCACCGCGTTGACGATGCTGCGGAAGCCGACGAAGTCGACCGCCGCGTAGTGGTTGACCTCGATCCCGAGGTCCTGATGGATCGTGTTGATGAGGTCCTTCTCTTTGCCGGGACCCTGCACGGCGGTGTTGATGCGGTCCTTGCGCTTCGTGCCGGCGATGGGGATGTAGAGGTCGCGCGGGATCGACAGGATGGCGGCCTTCTGCGCCTTCGGGTCGACGTGCAGGATCATGATCGTGTCGGTGTGGCTGGCGCTCGAGTCCTTGAGCGTTCCGAACTTGGCCTGGTCGGCCACGCTCAGGCCGGCCCGGCTGTCGATGCCGACGAGCAAGACGTTCATGGGCTCGCCGGGGTCGTCCTTGCCGCCGAGATGCAGCGCCGACCGCACGTTGATCTTGTTGATCTGGCCGAAGCGGTAGCGGATGTACGCGTAGCCGCCCGCGGTCAACAGCAGGCAGAAGGCGACGAAGATGTTGAGACCGATGAGCAAACGGCGCGGCCATCGGCGCGCTGAATGAGCCGCTTGCGGGGGAGCCACGGCGAGTGAGGTTACTAACCTCCCCCCTCACATGGGGATCACCGAGGGCGTGACCGCGGTCGTCGTGACGTACCGCTCCGGGCCCACCATCGAGACGTGTCTCAGGTCACTCCCAGCGGCGGCCGGCGAACGTCCACTGCAGGTGGTGGTGGTCGACAACGCCTCCGACGACGACACGCTGGCCCGGGTGCAGGCGTCGGGCGTGCCTGCCGACGTGGTCAAACGGGATTCGAACGCGGGCTTCGGTACCGCCAACAACGAGGGGTTGCGGCGGGCGTCGATGCCCTGGGTGGTGTTCGCCAACCCCGACACCTGGTGGCCGCCGGGGTCGCTCGACCGGCTGGTGGCGGTGGCCGCTTCTCATGATGAAGCGATCATCTGCCCGGCCTTGGAGAACTCCAACGGCACGCTGCAGGCGACGGTCGAGACCGACCTCACGGCCAGCCGGGTGGTGCGGGGGATGCTGCGGCTGGGAAGAGCGGTGCGACCGTCGGTGCCGCCGGCGTCAGGGCCGCCCGTCGAGGTCGACTGGGCCCACGGGGCGGCCATGTGCATGTCGGTGGAGCTGGCGCGCGAGCTGGGCGGCTTCGACGAGCGGTTCTTCCTCTTCTTCGAAGATCTCGACCTGTGCTGGCGCGTGCGCCAGGCGGGCGGGGTCGTGCTGGTCGCGCCCGAGGTGCGCGTCGGCCACGTCGGCGGGGCGTCGATGAAGCGCAGCGGTGGTGACGCGTGGGTGGCGGGCCAGCGCGTCCGCGGCCTGGCCCGTTTCCTGTCGAAGCGCGAGGGCGCGGGCGCGGCGCGCGCGTACGCGGCTGCCGCGCTGCTCGTCTACGGGCTCACGCCCACCGCCGTGCACCGCGCCATGGCGCGCGCCGCGTTCGGCGTCTTGCGTTCGGCCGAGTAGCTGCGTTCCGTCAGTCGACGGGCAGGCCGAGTTGGCGGCTGATCACCAGCCGCTGGATCTCGCTCGTGCCCTCGCCGATCTCGAGCACCTTGGCGTCGCGGTAGAAGCGCGCCACGGGCGTCTCGTCGATGAAGCCGTAGCCGCCGAAGATCTGCGTTGCCTCCCGTGTCGCGGTCACTGCCGCCTCGGTGGCGTAGAGCTTGGCCATGGCCGCCGCCTGCTTGAACGGCTTGCCCTGGTCCTTGAGCCACGCTGCCTTGTACGTCAGCAGGCGGGCGTTCTCCGTCATCACCGCCAGGTCGGCGCACTTGAACGCCACGGCTTGATAGCGACCGATGGGTGCCCCGAACGCCTGCCGCTCCTTGGCGTAGGCGAGGCTGTGGTCGAGGCAGGCCTGGGCCAAGCCGACGGCGAGGGCGGCGATGGCGACGCGCCCGTCGTCGAGGGTGGCGAGGAACTGCCGGAACCCGGCGCCCCGTTCGCCGAGCAGGTTGGCCGCGGGCACGCGGCAGCTCTCGAACCGCAACGGATGCGTGTCGGAGGCGTGCCAGCCCATCTTGCGGTAGGGCGGGTCGACCTCGAACCCCGGCGTGCCGGCGGGCACGATGATGGCGCTGATCTCCCCCTGTCCTGTGCGGGCGGTGACGGTGACGAGAGCGGTGATGGGGCTGCCGGAGTTGGTGATGAATGCCTTGGCGCCGTCGATCACCCACTCGTTGGTGGCGTCGTCGATCGTCGCCTTGGTGCGCGTGGCCCCGGCGTCGCTGCCGGCGTCCGGCTCGGTGAGGCCGAAGCCGGCGAGGGTGCGGCCCGCGCACAGATCGGGCATCCACTGCTGGCGCTGGTCCTCGGTGCCGTACTGGAAGATCGGGTTGATGCCCAGGCCGACGGCAGCTTCCAGGGTGATGCCCATCGACTGGTCGACTCGGCCCAGTTCCTCGATGGCAAGGCAGAGGGTGGTGAAGTCGGACGCGCCGCCGCCGTACTCCTCGGGGAACGGCAGGCCGAACAGCCCCAGCTCCCCCATGGCGTGGATGGTGTCGACCGGGAACGTGTGGTCGCGATCCCACGCCTCCGCGTGCGGCGCGATCTCGCGCTCGGCGAAGTCGCGCACGACCTTCCGGAACTGCTCGTGCTCGTCGCTCAACTCAAAGTTCATGGCTGGATGGTCATCGTAGGCTGACGAGGTGGAGCCCCTTGCGGTCGTCGGTGGCCGGCTGGCCACCGGGTTGGTCGACGTCACGTCCGACCTGGCCGCCCTCGACTCGTCCGGGTTCTGGGCGGTGGTCGTGGGCTTCGAGGGCTCGGTGACGTGCGCGCGGTTCGCATCGGTGAAGCCGGCGCGACCGTGGCCCGGTGCGGCCTGGGTGGGCCCGCCCCGCTCGGCGTGGACGTCGAGCCTGTCGCCGTCGGAGTACTGCGACGGTGTGGTGGCGATCCACGAGGCCATCGCCGACGGCGACGTGTACCAGGTCAACTTGTGCCGGGTGCTGTCGGCGCCGGTGCCGGCGTCGGTCGACGTCGCGGCCCTCGGCGCCGCGCTGGCCGAAGGGAACCCTGCCCCCTACTCCGCAGTGGTGCGCGTGCCCGGCGTGCAGGTGGTGTCGGCGTCGCCCGAGCGGTACCTGTGGCGCGACGGGCGCGCCGTCGAGTCGCGACCGATCAAAGGCACCGCGGCGACGCCCGACGGGTTCCTCCTGAAGGACCGGGCCGAGAACGTGATGATCGTCGACCTGGTGCGCAACGACCTCGGGCGGGTGTGCGAGTACGGGTCGGTGACGGTGCCGGGGTTGTGCGAGGTCGAGCCCCACCCGGGCTTGTTCCATCTGGTGTCGACGGTGCGAGGCGAGCTGCGCGCCGACGTGGGCTGGCCGGAGTTGATCGACGCCACGTTCCCGCCGGGCTCGGTGACGGGCGCGCCCAAACTGGCCGCGCTCGACGTCATCTCGAAGTTGGAGCCGGTGTCGCGCGGGCCCTACTGCGGTGCCGTCGGGTGGGTCGATGCCGACGCCGGGCGCGGCGACCTCAACGTCGCCATCCGCACGTTCTGGGTGGAGGCGGGCCGGCTGCACTTCGGCACGGGCGGGGCAATCACATGGGACTCGACGCCCGACGGTGAATGGGAGGAGACCGAGTTGAAAGCACGCCGGTTGCTGGCGGTTGCGTCATCTGGAGATGTCGCGTCGTGAGCGGCGAACCCGTGACGAGCGTCTGGTTCAACGGGGCGCTGTGCGATCAGGCCGACGTCCAACTGTCGCCGTTCGACCATGGCCTGCTCACCGGTGACGGCATCTTCGAGACGTTGAAGGTGGTCGGCGGCAAGGTGTTCGCGGTGCGCCGCCACTACGAACGGCTGCTGGCGTCGGCCGCCGGGCTCGGCCTGACCGGTGGTGTGCCGGCCGAGGATGACCTGCGCCGGGCCATGGCCGAGGTGGTCGGCGCCAACGACGTCGTCGAGGGACGCGTGCGCGTGACGATCACGGGCGGGCCTTCGCCCTTGGGTTCCGACCGGGGCACCGCGTCTCCCACGGTGCTGGTGGCGGCCACGTCGATGAACCCGTGGCCGCCGACGTCCGACGTCGTCGTCGTGCCCTGGCCCAGAAACGAGCGGGGCGCCCTGGCGGGCATGAAGACCATCAGCTACGGCGAGAACGTGGTGGCCCTGGCGTACGCCCACGAGCAGGGCGCAGCCGAGGCGCTGTTCCCCAACACCGTCGGCAACCTGTGCGAGGGCACGGGCACCAACGTGTTCGCCGCCTTCGACGGCCGGCTGGTGACGCCCCCGCTGGCCTCGGGTTGCCTCGCCGGGGTGACGCGCGCGCTGGTGCTGGAGACGACCGGCGCGGTCGAAGAGGACATCCCCGTCGAGACCCTCCTCACCGCCGACGAGGCCTTCCTCACCTCAACCACGCGCGACGTCCAGCCCATCCGCGCCATCGACGGCACCCACCTCCCCGCTGCCCCCGGTCCCCTCACCATCGAAGCCATGGCCGCCTTCACGGCCCTGTCCGCGAGGGACCTC
>JAFATL010000091.1 GCA_019243975.1 Actinomycetota bacterium
GTTCAACGCCTTGACCGGCGCCAACGCCGTCGTGGCGTCGCACCCGTTCTCGACCACCGAGACGCAGACGGGCATCGCGCCGGTCAGCGACCCCCGGCTCACGGCCTTGTCGGAGATGAGCAAGAGCAAGAAGACGGTGCCGGCGACTGTCGAGTTCGTCGACATCGCCGGGCTGGTGGCGGGGGCGTCGTCGGGTGAGGGGCTCGGCAATCGCTTCCTCGCCGGCATCCGCGAGGCCGACGCCCTGTGCCTGGTGCTGCGGGCGTTCCGCGACGACAACGTGGTCGGCAGCAGCGATCCCCTCGACGACCTGCAAGTGCTCGAGCTCGAGCTGGTGCTGGCCGACGCCGCCACGGTCGAGTCGCAGGTCGACAAGCGTCGGAAGGCCGCCAAGAACGACCCGTCGCTCAAGGCCGAGGTGGCCGCCTTGGAAGCGGCCCTGCCCGTGCTGCAGGGGGGAACGCCGATCTACCGCTCGTCGCTCACCGCCGAGCAGAAAGCGGACCTGCGCACGCACTTCCTCCTCACCAACAAGCCGGTGCTGGCGGTCGTGAACCTGGGCGAGGACCAGATGGCCGACGCCGACGAGATCGTGAAGCCGGTAGCGGCCGAGATGGGATCGGCGGCCGAGGTGCTCGGCGTGTCGGTGCAGCTGGAGGCGGAGGCGGCGCAACTGCCGGCCGACGAGCGGGCCGAGCTCCTCGAAGGGTTGGGTCTGGGCGAAGGCGCGCTCGCGCGCGTGGTGCGGGCCGCCTATCACCTGCTCGGTCGGCGCACGTTCCTTACCACCGGCGACAAGGAATCGCGCGCGTGGACCTTCCGCGCCGGTGCCAAGGCGCCCGAGTGCGCGGGCGTGATCCATTCGGACCTGCAGCGTGGCTTCATCCGGGCCGAGGTGATCCGATGGGACGAGCTGCTCGAGCTCGGCTCGTGGAACGCGGCCAAGGACGTCGGCAAGCTGCGCGTCGAAGGCAAGGACTACGAAGTCGTCGACGGCGACGTGCTGGAGATCCGCTTCAACATATGACCGAGTCGGCGTGGCTTCTTCGCGACGGCGAAGTGCTCGCCGCCCTCGAGGTCGCAGCCACTCGGCGCGCCCGCCGCAAGGGGTTGCTCGGCCGTGACGGCATCGAGGGCGCGTTGCTGTTGCGTCCGGCCCGGTCGGTGCACACCATCGGCATGCGGTTCCCGATCGACGTGGCGTTCTGCGACCGCGACCTCGTGGTGGTCGCCGTCTGCACGATGGGCCGGCACCGGCTGGGCCGTCCCCGCATGAAGGCGCGCAGTGTGTTGGAGGCGGAACGGGGCGCGTTCGACCGATGGGGACTGCGACCGGGCGACCGCCTCGAGATCAAGACGTGAGCCCCCCGGCCCGACCCGGCGGCCGGCTGTCGGTCGTGGCCACGCCGATCGGCAACCTGGGCGACCTCTCTCCCCGCGCCGTGGAGACGTTGCGGGCCGCCGACGTCATCGCCTGCGAGGACACCCGCCACACCCGCAAGCTCCTCACCCACGCCCACATCCCGGCGCCGAAGCTGATGGCGGTGCACGACCAGAACGAGGCCGCCCAGGTGCGCACGGTGCTCGGTTTGCTGGAGCAAGGCCAGCACGTGGCGTTGGTGACCGACGCCGGCACGCCGGGGGTGTCCGACCCGGGCGAGCGCCTGGTGGCGGCGGCCACGGCCGCTGGCCACCTCGTCGAGGCGGTGCCGGGGCCGTCGGCGGTGATCGCCGCCCTCGTCACCAGCGGCCTGCCCACCGGCCGGTTCGCCTTCGAGGGCTTTCTGCCCCGCAAAGGGACGGAGCGACGGCAGCGGTTGGCCGGCATCGCCGTCGACCGGCGCACGACCGTGCTCTACGAGGCGCCCCACCGCGTCGCGGCGACCGTCGCCGACCTGGCCGAGGCGTGCGGGCCCCTGCGGCGGGTGGCGTTGGCGCGCGAGCTCACCAAGCTGCACGAGGAGACGTGGCGGGGAACGCTCGGCGGTGCGATCGAGCACGTCGCCGCGCAGGCCCCGCGCGGCGAGTACGTGATCGTGGTCGACGGCGCACCCGAGGCCGCCCCCGCCGACGACGGCGACATCGAAGTGGCCTTGCAGGCCCGCCTGGCGGCGGGCGACGACCGCAAGACCGCGGTGGCGACCGTGGCGTCGGCCCTCGCCGTTCCGAAGCGGCGCGTCTACGCGCTGTCGCTCGGCCTGAAGTAGCGCCGGGTTACATCACAGCGGCGCGGTGGGCGGCGCCGCCGCTGGTGCGGCCGCAGACGGCCCCGACAGCTCACCAACGCAGTCGTTGCAGATCTGCTTCTCGCGGTAGCCGCGCAGGTCGGTCATGCTGTCGCAGAACACGCAGCGCGACTCGATCTTGTGCAGCAGGACGGTGCTTCCGTCGACAGCAATATCGAGCTCGTCTCCGGCCCGAATGCCTAGCTGCCGCCGCAGCTCGATCGGCAGCACGATGCGACCCAGGTCGTCGACCTTCCGGGCCATGCCGATGGATTTCACTGCAGGCACCCCCTTAGGCGTCAGTACTCTACGCACGTGGGCCGCTTCTACGTCACGACGCCGATCTACTACGTGAACGACGCGCCCCATATCGGTCACGCCTACACCACGGTGGTCGCCGACGCCCTCGCCCGCTGGCACCGTTTGGCCGGGGACGAGGTCTTCTTCCTCACCGGCACGGATGAACACGGGGTAAAGATCCAGCGTACGGCGGAGGCGCAGGGGATCACTCCCCGTGAGCTTGCCGATCGCACCAGCGCCCGGTTCGCCGAGGCCTGGAAGCTGCTCGACATCTCCTACGACGACTTCATCCGCACGACCGAGCCTCGCCACTACACGAGCGTGCAGGCGTTCCTGCAGAAGATCTACGACAACGGCGACATCGAGCTGGCCACCTACGAGGGTCTCTACTGCGTCTCGTGCGAGGACTACTACACCGAGGCCCAGGCGGTGGACGGGCACTGCCCGATTCACGGCCGGCAGCTCGAGCACCTGAGCGAGGACAACTACTTCTTCAAGCTGAGCCGGTACGAGCAGCGGCTGCTCGACTGGTACGACGCGGTGCCCGACGCGGTGTTGCCGCCCACCAAGCGCAACGAGGCGCTCGGCTTCATCAAGCAGGGGCTGCAGGACATCTCGATCACCCGCACGTCGACGCGGTGGGGCGTGCCCGTCCCGTGGGACGACCGTCACGTCTTCTACGTCTGGTACGACGCGCTGATCAACTACATCACCGCCATCGGCTACGGCACCGACGACGAGCGGTTCGCCACGTGGTGGCCGGTCGTGCACCACCTCATCGGCAAGGAGATCATCCGGTTCCACTGCGTGTGGTGGCCGGCCATGTGTCTGGCCGCCGGCATTGACCCACCCCTGCAGGTGCTCGTCCACGGCTGGCTGCTCGTCGGTGGCGAGAAGATGTCGAAGACGGCGCTCAACCAGATCGCCCCGGCCGACCTGGTGGCCGACTTCGGCGTGGACGCCTACCGGTACCACTTCCTGCGCGACAAGCCGCTCGGTCCCGACGGCGACTTCTCCTACGAAGGGATGGTCGCCCGCTACAACAGCGACCTCGCCAACAACCTCGGCAACCTGCTCTCGCGAGTGGCAACGGTGGTTGACAAGAAGTGCGGCGGCACCGGCCCCGCGCCCAAGCCCGACAGCCCGCTGGCGGCAGTGGCCGCTGAGGCGCTGGCGGCCTCGACGGCGGCCTGGGAGCGGGCGGCCCCGAACGAGGCGCTCGAGGCCACGTGGCAGCTCATCCGGGAAGCCAACGCCTACCTGGAGGCCAACGAGCCGTGGAAGGCCGACCCGGGTCCGGCCGTGGAGGCCGTGCTGGGCGACGCCCTGGAGGCGCTGCGGATCGTCGCCCTGCTCGCCTCGCCGGCCCTGCCCAGTACCTGCGCCGAGATCTGGCGGCGTCTCGGTCTGTCCGGCGCCCTCGACGACCAGCGGGTGCCGGAGGCGGCGGCGTGGGGCGGCTACCCCGGGGGACTGCGAGTCGAAAAAGGCGACCCGCTGTTCCCGCGCCTGTCTGCATGACGCTCCGGTGGGCCGACAGCCACTGCCACGTGCCTTGGAAGGACACCGACCCGGCGGTCGTGATCCCGGCCGCGCGCGCGGCGGGCGTCGAGCGTCTGATCACCATCGGCACCGACGCGGAGACGACGGCGGCGGCTATCGCAGTGGCGCGCGACTACGACAACGTGTGGGCGACGGTGGGCCTGCACCCGCACGACGCGACGCAAGGCGTCGACACGGTGGCGGGGTTCCTCGACGGTTCGCCTGACATCGTCGCCATCGGCGAGTGCGGCCTCGACTACCACTACAACCACTCGCCCGCCGACGTGCAGAAGCAGGCGTTCGCCGAGCAGATCGCCCTGGCCAAGGCGCACGACCTCGCCCTCGTCGTGCACACGCGCGAGGCGTGGGACGACACGCTCGACGTCCTCGCGGCGGAGGGGATGCCCGAGCGCACGGTGATTCATTGCTTCACCGGCGGCGCCCCCGAGGCGCGCCGGTGCCTCGACCTCGGTGCCTACCTGTCGTTCTCGGGCATCGTGACCTTCAAGGCGGCCGACGACGTCCGCCAGGCTGCAGAAATCTGCCCACTGACTCGCCTTTTGGTCGAAACCGACGCCCCGTACCTCGCTCCGGTGCCCCACCGGGGCAAGCCCAACGAACCCGCCTGGGTGGCTCTGGTCGGCGCCGCCGTGGCCGATGTCAAAGGGGTCGCCGCCGCCGAGGTGGCCGAGTTCAGCTGGATGAATCTGGAAGCAGTTTTCTTGCGGGCCTCCGCGGGCCTTGCCTAGCGTCTTCCTTCTGGGCTCCTCGGGCTGCTCCGAGGAAAGGGAGACTTCTGCAACACCAACCTGCTGGGGATCGACGTCTGCTTGTCCGTCTGCTGCTTTGCGGCGGCTTGCTGACGATCCCTGTACTCGCGCTTCATCACGGCTCGAAGTCGTCTTCGACGTCTGTGCACGCGTCGGCTTTGGCCCCGGCCAGCGCGTCCCGCGAACTGATCCCGCGCGCGAGTCGATCCCGGCATCGCGTGCTCGCAGCGCCCACCGCCGAAGCGGCGGTCATCGTTCCTGAACCGACGACGTCGACCACGGCTGCGCCCGTTGCCACGACGGAGGTCACCTACCGCGCCGCGGTGATCCACCACGCGACGCCGACCACGTCGACCACGGTCAAGCCGAAGCCCAAGCCGGCGCCCAAGCCCACGACCACGACGACGCGACCGCCGTCCACGACGAGCCCGTCGACGAGCTCGGGCTCCAGTGCCTCGTCGCCGGACGACCCGCATTACGGCAAGGCCTCGTGGTACGACGACGCACCCGCCGGCACGTGCGCCCACAAGACGCTCCCCAAGGGCACGGTCGTGACCGTGACCGACCTCGACACCGGCAAGAGCGTGCAGTGCACGGTCGCCGACCGGGGTCCCTACGTCGACGGCTACGTCATCGACTTGTCCAAGGACACGTTCACCAAGCTCGCCCCGCTGAGCCAGGGCGTGATCCGGGCCCGCATCGACTGGTAGTTCTGGGGGGTGACCCTCAGCCGCCGGGAGGTGCTCGACCTGCTCCGGCCCGACGGCATCCGGCTGAGCAAGGCGCTGGGCCAGAACTTCGTCGTCGACCCCAACACCGTCAGGCGCATCGCCCGCCTGGCCTCGGTTGGCGCGGGTGACCACGTGCTTGAGATCGGGGCCGGGCTCGGCTCGCTGACCCTGGCCCTGGCCGAGACGGGGGCGTCGGTGACCGCCGTCGAGGTCGACAAGCGGTTGGCGCCCCTCCTGGGCGAGGTGGTGTCGTCGACCGACGTCACGGTCGTGCAGGCCGACGCCATGACGCTCGACTGGACCGGTTTGCTCGCCGATGCGCCGTCGTGGGTGCTCGTGGCCAATCTCCCGTACAACGTGGCCACGCCGTTGGTGGCCGATCTGTTGGACGACGTGCCCGCCATCACCCGCATGCTCGTGATGGTGCAGAAGGAGGCGGGCGAACGCTTGGCCGCGTCGCCGGGGTCGGATGCCTACGGCGCGGTGTCGGTGAAGGTGGCGCAGTGGGCGACGGCGTCGGTGGTGGGGCGCGTGCCGCGGTCGGTGTTCCTGCCCGAGCCCAAGGTCGACTCGGTGCTCGTGTCGATCGAGCGCCGCGCCGAGCCGGCGGTCACGGCGGTGCCTCCGGACGTGTTGTTCGGCGTGGTGCGGGCCGGGTTCGGCCAGCGCCGCAAGATGCTGCGCCGGTCGCTCGCAGGGATCGTGTCGCCCGACTGCTTCGAAGCCGCGGGCGTGCGGCCCGAGGCACGACCGGAGGAGCTCGACGTGCACGCGTGGGGCAGGCTGGCGGCGTGCGCCACGTCGAGCGGGCTCCCGCCAAGCTGACCCTCTCGCTGCGCGTCGTCGGGGTGCGGGCCGATGGCTACCACCTGATCGACGCCGAGATGGTCACGCTGGATCTGGCCGACGAGCTGACCTTCGGTTCGGGCGACGCCGTGACGTTCGACGGCGCCGAGGTCGGGCCCGACAACCTGGTGACGCGGGCGCTGGCCGCCGTGGGCCGGACCGCCGCCGTGCACGTGACGAAGCGCATCCCGCCGGGCGCTGGCCTTGGCGGCGGGTCGTCGGATGCTGCAGCCGTCCTCCGGTGGGCAGGGTGCTCGGATCTGGCCGTCGCCGCCGCGCTCGGGGCCGACGTCCCGTTCTGTCTGGTCGGCGGCCGCGCCCGGGTGACAGGGATCGGCGAGGTGCTCTCGCCGCTGGAGCCGGTCGCGCGCGTGTTCACGCTCCTCACGCCCCCGTTTGGCGTGTCGACCCCGGCCGTGTACGACGCATGGGACGCCCTGGGCGGTCCCACCGCCGCGGGCCCCAACGACCTCGAACCCGCCGCCCTCGCCGTCGAGCCCCGTCTGGCCGAGTGGCGGGACCGGTTGGGGTCGGCGACCGGGCAGACGCCGGTGCTGGCCGGGTCGGGCTCCACCTGGTTCGTCGAGGGCGCCTACCCCGACGCAGGCCTCGTAACGCGAACCGACCGGCCGTAGAGGCCGGTCGGGGTCGTTCGCTCGGGCGAAGTGCTTACTTGCCCGCCCGCCGCTGCCAGCGGGTGGCCTTCAGCATCTTCTTGTGCTTCTTCTTCCGCATGCGCTTGCGGCGCTTCTTGATCAACGACCCCATGAGGGAGCACAGGGTAGCGGCTACTGCCAACCCGGCGAAATCCGCCTCGCCAAGTCGCTAAGTGGCAGAACCTTGCTGATACGGCAAGGTTCTGCCACTTAGCATCGGTGGGGCGAGGTCAGTGGGGCGTCGTCTAACGGCAAGACAGCGGTTTTTGGTGCCGCGAATGGAGGTTCGATTCCTTCCGCCCCAGCAGGTGAATGCGTTCCTCTGGGGGGTTGCGGCGCGGTAAACAGGAGGTATGAGTTCGCGTCCGATGTCGGCCGTGGTGCTGGCTGCGGGCGAGGGCACGCGGATGAAGTCCGCCCGGCCGAAGCCGTTGCACGTCTTGTGCGGTCGGCCGCTCGTCTTGCACGTCATCGACGCGCTGGCCGAGCTCGAC
>JAFATL010000135.1 GCA_019243975.1 Actinomycetota bacterium
TGAGTTCGCCGAGTCGGTGTTCCTCTACGAGGCGGCGTGCAACCCCGACCCGGTCCTGCGTCTCACCGGTGTCAACCGGGCGCTCGAGGGTCTCGCCATCGACGTCTTCAACACCATGCGCAACTTCGGCGAGCAGGCCGGCGACCCCGTGCTCGAGTTCTGCGAGGACTGGATGCTCGCCGACGAGGTCACCCACGTGAAGATGGGCTCCGACTGGCTGCGCCGCCTCACCGAGAAGGACCCGGAGCGGCGGGAGCGAGCGCTCGAGTTCCAGCGCGTCGTCGACAAGCTGTTCTCCCTCGGCGGCGCCCGCGGCGAAGACGACGAGAGTCCGATCAAGCTGGCACGGCGCTTCCGCGAGCTGGCCGGGTTCACCACCGAAGAGGTCGACGAGATCTCCGAGCTGTCGCGGGATGCGCGGGCCGAGGCAGTGGCCCGCACCGGCGGCGCCTGATCGACGGACACGGCTTCCCCATGGCGCGCGTAACCGTCACCCCCGAGCAGTTCACCATGGTCAAGTTCGACCACGGCCGCATCGTGGAGCTGGCCGGCCGGGTGGCCGACACCGTCGGCATTCCTGGCGACCGCGAGCTGCGCATCGAGGTCGACGAGGCGAATCCGTTGGGCCGGGTGCACGTCACCTCCCTCGACCCGATCACGATCACCGTCGAAGGCGGCGCCTTCGAGGACGCGAAGCGGCCCCGGTCGCTGAGCGACATCAGCGTCACCGACGTGCTGGGCCGCTACCTGTTCCGGGTGCGCGACCGCCTCGACCCCGCCTTCGGCGAGCCGCCGCCCGACGACAAGCTCTCGCTGCAGCAGGCCGCCGCGTGGGACGTCTACGCGGTGGGCCGCTGCGAACGGGCCGGGTTCGAGCCGTCCAAGCCCCGCCGGCTGTACCACTTCCGCAACCGGCACGGCTTCACCGACGTGGCCGACGAGGCGTTCGAGGAGCTGTGGAAGGCCGAGGGTCTGACCTGGGCCGACATCGAGGCGGTGTGCGCCCGCACCGAGGCCGCCCGCGTCCCCGTCGGCTAGCTGCCCGGCTAGGCCAGGTCGTGGGCCGAGAGGCCCTCGTACAGCTCGATCACCGGCTTGCTCTTGAGCATTCCGCGGCACGCCTCGGCCATCTCGACCATCTCCTTGGAGTCGAAGTGGGCGCGCTGGGCGTCGGGTGACTCCCACTTCTGGATGACGAGGTAGCTACCGGGAGTGGTGACGCCGCCACAGAGGTCGATGTTGCGGCACCCGGGCTGCTGGCGGCTCAGCACCACATATTTCGAAAGAACGGCGAGCAAACCGTCATGATTGGCGGCTTCGAACGTCATCGTCACGATGGTGAGTTCCACGTCGTCGGCCACGGGGAAGAACGTACCGGCAATGTCGGCGGAGGAACGAGCCTCGCGGATGTCGAACCAATGAGGGCCACGTTGGCCCGCGAGAACCGAACAAAAGTCCAGGTAGAGACCGGTCTGGGCAGTCTTGACACACTCCGTATGGTGGAAGCGGCGCCGGGGGTGGCGGTCCCGGACCCGGGAATGCCCGCTGCCTCGCCGACGTTGCGATAAGGCCTGCCTGCACGTACGACGAAGGGTTGTGATTTGCCGAAGGAGCGAGTTGAGCGGGATGAGGAAGATCTCGTCCGGCTGTATCTCACCGATATCGGGCAGTACCCGCTGCTCACCAAGGACGACGAGGTCCGCCTGGCCCAGGCCATCGAAGGCGGTACCGAGGCGCGCGGCGAGATGGAGGTCAAGGGCAAGGACCTGACCGCCGCCCGCAAGCGCGAGCTGCGCAAGCAGATCCAGGCCGGTAACGACGCCCAGCGCACGTTCGTCCAGTCGAATCTGCGACTCGTGGTGTCGATTGCCAAGAAGTACCAGGCGTCGGGCCTGCCGCTGCTGGACCTGATCCAGGAGGGCAACCTCGGCCTGATGCATGCCGTCGAGAAGTTCGACTGGCGCAAGGGCTTCAAGTTCTCGACCTACGCCACGTGGTGGATCCGTCAGGCCATCACCCGCGGCATCGCCAACACCGGCCGCACGATCCGTCTGCCGGTCCACGCCGGCGACACGCTGGCCCGGCTGCAGAAGGCCCGGGCCCGGCTGGAGCTCAAGCTCGGTCGCCCGGCGACGCTGTCGGAGCTGTCCGCCGAGGTCGAGATGCCCGAGGACAAGGTCACCGAGGCGCTCCGCTTCGCCGCCGAGCCGCTCTCGCTGTCCGAGCCGCTGCGTGAAGACGGCGACGCCGAACTGGGCGACGTGGTCGAAGACCGCTCGGCCGAGTCCCCGTTCGAGGTGGCCGCCACGTCGCTGCTGCCCGACGAGATCAGCCGTCTGCTCGGTCCCCTCGACGAGCGCGAGCGCGAGATCCTGCGCCTCCGCTTCGGCCTCGACCGCGGCGAGCCCCGCACCCTCGAAGAGGTCGGTGAGCACTTCAACCTCACCCGCGAGCGCATCCGCCAAATCGAAGCCCGCGCCATGTCCAAGCTCCGCCACCCCAGCAGCGACACCGGCGCCCGCGACCTCCTGACCGTCTAGGTCAGCTCCCCCTCTTCCCCCTCCAGCCAGAGCGAACTGACAGGCGAAACGTGCGCCATAGCGCACGTTTCGCCTGGCACTACGGAGGGGGGAAGGCGTGGCGACAGAACCACGTGCCCAGATGCGTGCTTTGGCGCGCTCGCAGTACCACCTCATCGCACGAAAGCAGGTCCGTGAACTCGGACTGAATCGGTGGCAGCTTCGCGATGCGATCGCCACAGGTGAGTGGGAGTGGGCGACGACGCGCGTGCTTCGGCTGGTGGGCGGAGACGGCTCATTTGAGCAGCTATGCATGACCGCGGTGCTTCACACGGAGGGTGCGCTCTGCGGCGAGGCCACCCTCGCGTTGTGCCAGGTGCCCGGGTGGCAGCGTCGTGAGCCTGTGCGCATAGTGATTCTTCGCGGTCAGCCTTGGTACGACTACCCGGGCGTCGTGATCAGTGAGGTTCGCACACTGCCGGTGCATCACTTGATGCTGATCAACGGCATTCGATCGGTCACTCCCACGCGAGCGATCTATGACCTGGCCGCTCGGCACCACTGGGACAAGGTGCAACGGGCCCTGAAGAACACGTGGCGCCGCAAGTGGACTTCCGGTGGGCTCATTCACCAGATGGGGCCCGAGTGGCTCGGCCGCGGCCGGGCCGGGACGGTCGCGATGAGGGAGCTCCTCGCCGTGACGCCGATCGACTACCAGCTGCCGGACAGCAACCTTGAGGATCGTCTTTGCTCCCTCCTCGAGGACGCTGGGTTCCCGCGTCCGAAGCGGCAGCTCAACGTCGGCAATGACTCGCGTTGGATAGGCCGTGTCGACGTCAAGGACCCCGAGTGGCCAGTGATCGGCGAGGTCGACAGTGAGATGTTCCACTTCGCTCCCATCGATGGCGAGGAAGACGCCCAGCGAGATGGCGACTTTGAGCACGCCGGCTTCGACGTCGTCCGCTTCAAAGAGAGCGAGATTTGGCACGATCCCGCGGTCTGTGTAGAGCGGTGGCGGGCCGCGCGGGCGAAGTGCCAGGCGAAACGTGCGCCATAGCGCACGTTTCGCCTGTCAGTTCGGCGGGGGTGGGGGTCAGAACACGACGACTGAGCGGAGGACTTCGCCTTGTTGCATGCGGGTGAAGGCGGCTTCGACGCCGGAGAGGGGGATGGTTTCGGTGACGAAGGCGTCGAGGTCGAGGCGGCCTTGGAGGTAGAGGTCGATGAGCATGGGGAAGTCGCGGCTGGGGAGGCAGTCGCCGTACCAGCTGGACTTGAGGGCGCCGCCGCGGCCGAAGAGTTCGATCATCGGGAGCTCGATGGTCATGGCCGGGTCGGGGACGCCGACCTGCACCAAGGTGCCGGCGAGGTCGCGGGCGAAGAAGGCCTGGCGGTAGGTCTCGGGGCGGCCGACGGCCTCGATGACGACGTCGGCGCCGTTGCCGTCGGTGAGCGCCTTGATCGCTTCGACCACGTCGACGTCACGCGCCGACGCGTCGATCACGTGGGTGGCGCCGAACCGTTGCGCGCCCTCCAACTTCCGCGCGTCGACGTCGACCGCGATCACCACACGCGCGCCGGCCAACACCGACGCCGCGATCGCCGCGCACCCCACGCCGCCGCACCCGATGACGGCGACGCTGTCGCCGCGCGACACGCCGCCGGTGTTCACCGCCGCGCCGAAGCCCGCCATCACGCCGCAGCCGATGAGCCCGGCCGCCTCCGGCCGCGCCGCCGGGTCGACCTTCACCGCCTGGCCCGCAGCCACCAACGTCAGCTCGGCGAACGCGCCGATGCCGAGCGCGGGTGACAAGCGCGTGCCATCCGACAGCGTCATCGGCTGCGTCGCGTTGGCGCTGTCGAAGCAGTACCACGGCCGGCCTCGCCGGCACGAGCGACACGTGCCGCACGGGGCCCGCCACGCGATCACGACGTAGTCGCCGGGCGCCACGTTGGTGACGCCGTCACCGACCGCTTCGACGACGCCCGCGGCCTCGTGACCGAGCAGGAACGGGAACTCGTCGTTGATGGCGCCCTCGCGGTAGTGCAGGTCGGTGTGGCACACGCCGCACGCCTTCACCCGCACGAGCGCCTCGCCCGGTCCCGGGTCGGGCACGCGGATCGTCACCGTCTCCACCGCCGCGCCCTTCGCACCGGCGATCACGCCCTTCACCTCGTGCACAGCCACCTCCGACAAGCGCCGAACAACGACAGAAATTGGCGGAGGTGGACGGGAATCGAACCCGCCGGACGGGGATCGCCCGTCCCACCCGCTTTGAAGGCGGGGGGGCCCACCAGGTGCCCGGACACCTCCGGCGCCGAACTTATCGACTGAGTAGGGTGCGGGGCATGAAGAAGCTGCTGCTGCTGGTCGTCCTCATCGCCCTGGGAGCCGTCGCCGCCAAGAGGCTGCGAGCCGAGTAGGCAGGGCCGGCGGGGGCGGCGGAGTCTTCCGCCGCCACAACACCACCCCGGCGGCGACGCCCGCCGCTACCAGACCGCCGACGGCGGCGGCCGGGCCCGCTGGGGGGACCGGCATCCGGTCGCGCAAACGCACCGGATGGGCGAACGTGCGCACCTCCCACTCGCGCTCGCGCGCCAACTTCAGCAACGGTCGGTCGGGGTTGACCGCCACCGGGTGCCCGACCACCTCGAGCATCGGCGCGTCGGTGAACGAGTCGGAGTAGGCGTAGGACTCGGCCAGGTCGATGCCCTCGGCCACTGCCAACGCCTCCATCGCCTCCGCCTTCAGCGGTCCGTACGCGTAGCGGTGCATCCCGCCCGTGTAGCGGCCCTCGTCGTCGACCTCGGCCTGGGTGGCGATGGCCCCGTCGACGCCCAGGTACTCGGCCAGCGGCTCGACGATCTCCTCGGGTGAGGCCGACACGATGTACAC
>JAFATL010000213.1 GCA_019243975.1 Actinomycetota bacterium
CGGGTGATGGATCTCACCGCCATCACCTTCTGCAGCGACAACGGATTGCCGATCGTGGTCTTCGACCTCATGGCCCCGGGCAACATCCGTCGCGCCCTGCTCGGCGAGCCCATAGGTACGCTTATCCGGTGATCGACGACGACACCCTGGTGGGCGCCGTGCTGTCCGACAGTCGCGACAAGATGGCCAAAGCGGTCCGTCATACGCAGGAAGACTTCGCGGGCGTGCGCACGGGCCGGCCGTCGCCGGGACTGATCCAGAACCTCAAGATCGAGTACTACGGGGCGGAGGCGCCCCTGCAGCAGCTGGCCCAGATCGGCGTGCAGGAGCGCACGCTGGTCGTGACGCCCTACGACAAGGCGTCGATGGCATCCATCGAGAAGGCCATCCAACACTCCGACCTGGGCATCAACCCGTCCAACGACGGCCAGGTCATCCGCCTGAACTTCCCGCAGCTGAGCGAGGAGCGGCGCAGGGAGTTGGTGAAGGTCGTGCACCACAAGGCCGAGGACGGCCGGGTGGCGGTGCGCAACGTGCGGCGGGGGGCCCGCAAAGACCTCGAGGGCCTCGAGCACGACGGCGAGATGAGCAGCGACGAGCTGGAGCGAGCCGAGAAGGAGCTCGAGAAGCTCACCCACGACTACGTGGCCGAGATCGACCGCATGTTGCAGCACAAGGAGCAAGAGCTCCTCGAAGTCTGACCGGCTAAGGGAGGATCGACATGGACGAGCGCGACGAGTTCGACGAGCGCCAGCGCGGTCCCCGTACCCCGGCGGAGGGCGTCCGCATCATCGGGGCCGAGGAGGCCCAGGCCGCCCTCGAGGCGGGCCACGCCGAGGGCCGCCGGCCCGAGGACGCGCCTCGCTACGGCGACGTCCCCCCGGCGCCGACCGGCCCCCGCCCGGCCCACCGCTTCCCGCTCCCGGAGTCAGTCGACCCGTCCGAGGTGTCGCGCCCGCCGGTTGCCGCGCCCGACATGCAGCACTGGTCCGAGCCCGCCACCGGCGAGGTGCCGCGCGTGCTCGGGGGCGACACCGAGAGCGACGACGACCTCGAGGCGTGGAGCTCGTTCACCCAGCGGGCCCCGCGCTGGCGCGAGGGCGACAGCGACTGGGAGGAGGCCGACTTCCACGACACCAGTGCCCTGTCGGCCGAGACCAGCGTGGGCGCCCTCGACACCGAGCGCACCGAGCACTCCGACCTCTTCACCTTCGACGAGCCCGAACCCACGGTTGTCGAAGCGGCGCCCGAGCCCCGCCACGTGCGGGTCGGCAGCCGCAACCCCACCGGGGGTGGCGACGACGGCGGCAGCCGCGGCGTGCACCTGCCCGGCGCGCGCGACCTGCCGACGGCGATCGCGGTCGGCGTCGGCCTCGGCGTCGTCGCCCTGATCGCGTTCAAGCTCGGGCCCGTCCCCGCCCTCGTCCTCGCCACCGCTGTGGTCACGCTGGCCGCCGTCGAGGCGTTCGACGTGCTGCACCGTGCCGGCTACAAGCCGGCCCGCCTGCTCGGCATCACCGGCACCATCTCGATCATGTTGGCGGCCTACAACTACGGCGAAACCGCGCTGCCACTCGTCCTCGGCCTCATGACCATCACCACGTTCTTGTGGTTCCTGTGGCCGGTCGAGCGGGCCCGGGCCACGATCAACATCGCCGGCACGCTGCTGGGCTTCCTGTGGGTCGGGTTCCTCGGCTCGTTCGCGGGCCTGCTCCTCGCGGGCCACAGCGTGGCCCTCCTCCTCGGCCCGATCATCGCCACCGTCGCCTACGACGTGGGCGCCTACTTCGTCGGAAGCCAGTTCGGCCGCCGGCCGCTGGCACCCAGCGTCAGCCCCAACAAGACGATCGAGGGCTTGGCGGGCGGCGCGGTGGCGTCGATCGTCATCACCACGCTCATCGTCGGCATCGTGCCGCGCATCCATCCGTGGAACACCGGTCGCGCCTTCTGGCTCGGTGTCGTGGTTGCGATCGCCGCCCCGCTGGGCGACCTGTGCGAGTCGATGCTCAAGCGCGACATCGGCATCAAGGACATGGGCACGATTCTCCCGGGCCATGGGGGCGTGCTCGACCGCATCGACGCGCTGCTGTTCGCGTTGCCCGCCGCGTACTACCTGCTGCGCGTCCTGCACTGACGCGACCGCCAGCGTGAAGACCGTTGCCGTCGTCGGGTCCACCGGCTCGATCGGGACCCAGACGCTCGACGTCGTGCGCGCCGAATCGGAGCGCTACCGCGTCGTGGCGCTGGCGGCCAACTCGTCGGTCGACGCGCTGGCCGAGCAGGCACGCCACCTGCACCCGGAGGTCGTCGCACTCGCGGACGCCGACCGCGCCGGCGAATTGAAGGAGCTGCTCCCTCCGGGCGTCGAGCTGCGCGCCGGTGCCGGCGCGCTGGCGTCGGTGGCCACCGAGGCGGACGTGATCGTCAACGGCGTCGTCGGCTTCGCCGGTCTGCCCGTCACGCTGGCTGCCCTCGGTGCGGGCCGCCGACTCGCCGTCGCCAACAAGGAGTCGCTGATCGCGGCCGGGCCGGT
>JAFATL010000371.1 GCA_019243975.1 Actinomycetota bacterium
TTCGGCCCTTCCGACCCCAGCCAGATCGGCAGGTCGGCGCGCAGCGGATGCACGATCGGCTTGAGCGGCTTGCCCAGCCCGATCGAGTTCGCGCCCGTGAACGGCAGGGGGTAGTGGGGGCCGTCACTCGTAACGGGAGCCTCCCGCCGCATCACCTGGCGGATGATGTCGATGTACTCGCGCGTGCGGGCCAGCGGCTTGCCAAACGGCTGGCCGTACCAGCCCTCGACGACCTGGGGCCCGCTGAGGCCAAGGCCCAGCACCACCCGCCCGCCGCTCAGGTGGTCGAGGGTCAGCGCGTGCATGGCCGTCGACGTCGGCGTGCGCCCGGCCATCTGCACGATCGACGTGCCCAGGCGGATCGTCTTGGTCTGGGACCCCCACCACGCCAGCGGGCTGAAGGCGTCGGAGCCCCACGACTCGGCCGTGAACACGATGTCGAAGCCCAGCTTCTCGGCCTCGAGGATCTTGTCGATCGCGTCGGTGGGCGGCTGCGCCATCCAGTAGCCGAGCTGCAGGCCGAGCTTCATCTGCGTCCCCTCTCCCTGACGGACCGTCGTTCTGGCACCAGAATCGGGGGCCCTAGGCCCCGATTCTGGTGCCAGTACGACGGGGGTCGCTGGACACGAAGTCCGGCGCCTCCGCTATCCTAGAACGCGTTCTGATTTCTCCGCCTGCCCGGGGAGGGCCGTGAGCACGGACACCCAGACCGACGAGCTGTGGGAGCGCCTGCAGCAGTTCGTCGGCAACTCGAACGGAGAGCCGGGCGAGGCGCGCGACCCGGTCAACGTGCCGATGATCCGGCACCTCACCGACGCGTTGGAGGACACCAACCCCGTCTATACGGATGAGGAGGCGGCCCTGGCGTCGGTGCACGGCGGCATCGTGGCGCCGGCCACGTCGCTGCAGGTGTGGACCATGGCCGGGCTCGTTCCCGGCGGCCGCCGCCGCGGCAGCGGGGTCGGCCCCGACCCGATGACGCTGGTCGACGAGGCCGGGTACGTGGGCGTGGTCGCCACCAACTGCGACCAGACGTACCACCGTTACCTGCGTCCCGGTGACGTCCTCAGCGTGAGCTCGACGCTCGAGTCGATCTCCCCGCTGAAGAAGACGGCGCTGGGCGAGGGCTATTTCTTCACCACCCTGCAGACCTACACCGATCAGAAGGGTGAGGTCGTGGGGGAGATGCGGTTCCGCATCCTCAAGTTCAAGCCGGCCAACACGCCGGCCAAGAAGGAGGAGGCGACGCCGGCGGCACCCGCTGCCCAGCAGCCGCCGGTGCCGATCGACGTGGCGTTCTTCTGGGAAGGCGTCGATGCAGGCGAGCTGCGCATCCAGCGGTGCGGCGGCTGCGGCACGCTGCGTCACCCGCCCCGGCCCATGTGCCCCAACTGCCGCTCGCTCGAGCACGACTACGTCGTGTCGTCGGGCCTCGGCACCGTCTACAGCTTCGTCGTGCACCACCACCCGCCCGTGCCCGGCCGGCAGATGCCGTTCACGGTGGCGGTGGTCGAGCTCGACGAGGGCACGCGCATCGTCGGCAACGTCATCGACATCGACCCGTCCGAGGTCACCGTCGGCCTGCCGGTCGAGGTGGCGTTCGTGGCGAACGAGGCGGGACGGGTGCTCCCGCAATGGAGGCCCCGCGCATGAGTGCGACACTCGGCAAGACGCTTCGCTTCGACCAGGTCGAGGTGGGCCAGCAACTGCCCGAGCTGGTGCTCGAGCTCACGCCCACCATGATCGTGAGCACGGCCATCGCCACGCGCGACTACCAGGACGTGCACCACGACCGCGACCTCGCGCAGCAGAAGGGGTCGAAGGACATCTTCATGAACATCCTCACGACGACGGGTTACGTCGGCCGCTTCGTCACCGACTGGGCGGGACCGGAGGCGCTTCTGCGCAACGTGTCCATCCGGCTGGGCGCGCCCAACTACCCGTACGACACCATGCGCGTCACCGGCGAGGTCACCAAGGTCGAGCCGGGCGACGAGGAAGGGCTCGTGACCGTCAGCGTGAAGGGCTCCAACAAGCTCGGCGACCACGTCATCGCCACCGTCGATCTGGCCCTGCCATTGGGCGACGGCTGGCCGGCAGGAAAGCAGACATGAGCACGGCCACGATTTCCCGCGCCGCCGCCATCGCCGGCATCGGCGCCACCGAGTTCTCCAAGGAGTCCGGTCGGTCCGAGCTGCAGCTCGCCTGCGAGGCGACGCTCGCCGCCATCAACGACGCCGGCCTCCAGCCGGCCGATGTCGACGGCATGGTC
>JAFATL010000392.1 GCA_019243975.1 Actinomycetota bacterium
GTCGTTGGCGAGCTTCACGTCGAAGCTGTTGCCGTTGTTGCCGGCGTAGGGGATGAACCCACTGCTGTAGTACGCCTGCTTCCCCGTGAATACGGGCTGGGTTCGCTTCGGGCACGGCTTGTTGGGGTCGGAGGGCAGCGTGCCGGAGTCGAGGTAGCACGGCTGGGCGGCCGCTTGGATGACCTGGTCGTTGTCACCGAACATGAACGGCAGGTCCTTGAAGGCTTGATTGAACTGGTCGTTGACCTCGGGCGGCGCGCCCTGGCCGCCCGGGTACTTCTGCATCAGTGGATTGACGATGCCGAGGCCCTTGTCGACGAGGGTTCCCATCGTGACGCTGTGGGGCTCGCCGTTCCACGCCTGCTTGAAGTGCACCGTGTCGCCCTGGTGCACCGCCACCGAGTCGGGGAAGTACGACAACACGATGTTGGCGAAGTCGGGGTTGTTGTAGTCGACGAGTACCTGGCGCCCACTACTGCCGCCACCGCCCGAGCACGCAAACGCGGTGGCGGCTACGAAGACCAGGACACCGAGCAGTGCTGCACGCGGTCGCATGCTCATTTGACTATCACCGTGCCAACCATCTTCGGGTGGATGAGGCATGCGTACTGGTACGTGCCCGCCTTCGTGAACGTGAGGCTGTACGCCATCACGTCGGTCGGTCCGTTGGTGTCGGGCGGGAAGCCGGAGGAGATGAACCCCGTGCCGTTCCAGTTGCCGCCGTCGACCACGAACGGGTTGGGATGGTCATCGGGCAGGGAGTCGGGGAAGCCCTTGCCGCGCGTGGCGCTGGCGCGCTGGTCGAAGGCCACCTTGCCGTCCTTGCCGATGGTCAGGATCGAGAAGTAGCGGGGCACGTCGAAGCTGACGGTGTGGATGCCGAAGAACGCCCACGTGACCTTCTCCCCGACCTTGGCGTGGATCGTGCGGGGCAGGAACTCGTTGGCCAGCACCGACTGCTCGGCCTGCACGCCGTAGCCGGCCAGAGCGAAGCCCTTGATGGCGGCCTTGAGCTTGTCGTCGGGCGCCGGCTCGATCTTGGCGATGTCGATGGCCTTGTTGATGTCGAACGGACCGGACGCCGCGAGCTTGTCGAGCGCCTCGGCCACAGGCTTCACGTGTGACTTCGCCTGCGACAGCGCGGCTTTGTCGACCGCGCTCTGGCTCGGGATGGTGGCACCCTTGGGCTTGACGACGATGCTGCCCTGCATCTCCGGGCCGTGCAGGTTGCAGTAGTAACGGTAGGTGCCGGGCTTGATGTCGGGCGCCAACTTCACGTTGAAGCTGTTGCCGTTGTTGCCGGCATAGGGGATGAACCCGCTGCTGTAGTACGCCTGCTTGCCGGTGAACGCGGGTTGCACGCGCTTGGGGCACGGCTTGTCTTTGTCACTCGGCGGCGTGCCCGACTCGAGGTAGCACGGCTGGGCCGCGGCCTGGTTGATCTCCGTCGGTCCCCCGTTGCCGAACATGAACGGCAGGTCCTTGAACGCGGCGTCGAACTGGTTCTGTGCTTCCGGGGGTGCGCCCTCGCCGCCCGGGTACTTCTGCAGCAACGGGTTCACGATGTCGAGGCCCTTGTCGACCAGCGTCCCCATCGTGACGCTGTGAGGCTCGCCGTTCCACGCCTGCTTGAAGTGCACGGTGTCGCCCGGGTGCACCGCCACCGAGCTCGGGAAGTACGCCAGCACCAGGTTGGCGAAGTCGGGGTTGTTGTAGTCGACGAGCACTTGGCGGGTGTTGCCGCCGCCGCTACTCGAGCCACCCCCGCACGCGAACAGCGTCGTCGCGACGACGCACACCAACCCGAGGAGCACCATCCGCCGTTTCATGAGGTGCGTTTTACACGGGCTGTGGCTTGAACGCCTCGTCGTGGTAGGTGCCGCCCGCCAAAAGGGCGCGAAACGCCTTGCCCAGGCGGATGGGGTCGAGCGGCTTGACCAGCCAGCCTTCGGCGTCGCTGCGGCGAGCGAGGAACACGTCGGCCCGGCGGTCGAGCAACATCAGCACGGGGACGTGCGGCAGCCGGCCCGCGCCTTCCTCCAGGCGCAGGTCGAGGCACACCGCCATACCGCCCATGTTCCCGATCTGCAGGTCGAGGATCACGAGGTCGGGCGGCTGCTCCTCGACCGCCTTGCGCACCTCGGCGCCCCGGCTGATCTCTTCGACGGTGACGTCGGGCGCCACGATCACGGAGCGCACTTCTTCGCGCACCCACGGTGCGTCACTGACGATCAGAACCCTCGGCACACGGCGAAACTAGCCCGCCGGAGCCGGGCCGGAGGCGGGATAGCATCGGGCGCCCCCGCCCTTCGGAGGACTGCTGCGTGCTGGAAATTCAGATCGACCATGCCGATGGCCACGTCATCTGCCGGCCGGTCGGAGAACTCGACGCGTTCACCGTGAGCCAATTCCGCCAGACCCTGGCCGAGTTGGCGTCCAACCCGCGGATCCTGATCGACATGTCGGCGGTGCCGTTCGTCGACTCGGCCGGTCTCGGTGCGCTGATTGGCGGCATCCGGCGCGCTCGCGAGCTCGGCGGCGACGTGGCCGTCTGTTGCAACCGGCCCACGCTCACCCGCCTGTTGCGCACCACCGGCTTCGACCGCATCGTCACCGTGGCCGAGACGCTCGAAGAAGCGGCCGCGGCGTTGGGCAGCAGCACGCCGGGCTGAGACCTACTCGCTGAAGAGATGACCGCCGACGGTCGTCAGGCCGTCGAGGTCGTGCACGTCGTCGGCGAGGAAGGGCACGCGACCGACGGGTGCGGGCGACACCTTGCTGGCCAGATCGGCGAAGTGGCTCTCCTCGCGCGCCGACACCTCGCGGAAGTCGGCCAGGTTGGCG
>JAFATL010000478.1 GCA_019243975.1 Actinomycetota bacterium
TGCCGGGCCGGGGCACGACGTTCGTGAGCGAGATCCCCGGGCCCGAAGGCGCACCGACGATCTTCCTGCTGCACGGCCTGGCCTGCACCGGCTACCTCAACTGGTACCCCGCGCTGCCGGCCCTGGCTGGCAAGTACCGCGTGGTGATGATGGACCTGCGCGGCCACGGTCGTGGCATCCCCATCGGCCGGCGCCTACGGCTGCGCGACTGCGCCGAGGATGCGGTCGCGGTGGCCGACGCCCTCGGCATCGAGAAGTTCATCCCCGTCGGCTACTCGATGGGTGGGCCGGTGGCGCAGCTGATCTGGGAGCGTCACCCCGAGCGGGTCGACGGCATGGTGCTGTGCGCCACCGCCCGCAACTTCCGCGGGTCACCGCAGGAGCGGCTGTTCTTCATGATCCTGCCCACGATCGTGCTCGCCCTCGGCATGCGCCGGCGCGGCAGCCGCATCGATCCGGCCGAGATCATCGGCAAGCAGCTGGCCGACCTGCCCGCCGACATGAGCGTGAGCGACATCGGCGTGCCGTCGTGGGCGTTCGACGAGTTCCGGCGCACCAGCCCGTGGACGATGCTGCACGGCGTCAACGCCATCGGGCAGTTCAGCTCCCACCGGTTCATCGGCAAGGTCGACGTGCCCACGGCCGTCGTCGTCACCAGCCGCGACAGCTTCATCCCGCCCCGCCGCCAACGCCGGCTGGCCGAGGCCATCACCGGCGCCACCGTGCACGAGTTCAACGGCAACCACGCCGCCTGCGTGCTCGAAGCCGACAAGTTCGTGCCCGCGCTGGAGGAAGCGATCGAGTCGGTGGTGTCGCGCCTTCCCGTGCCGGAGACGCTGCTTCCTTCCTGAGGTTGGCGAGGGTCCGGGGCTAGGGCCAGACTGGGCGGCCGTGCCGACCACGTTTCTTGTCCTCTCGA
Source organism: Actinomycetota bacterium (assembly GCA_019243975.1). Lineage (GTDB taxonomy): Bacteria > Actinomycetota > Acidimicrobiia > Acidimicrobiales > JAFATL01 > JAFATL01. The sequence goes on from JAFATL010000478.1 coordinate 920, forward strand.
TCATCGGCGCCGTGCTGATCCTCAACGCCGTGCGCCCGGTGATGATCGGGCCGTTCGCCCCGCTCAGCTTCTTCCCGGGCTGGCTCACCTCGGAGCTGGCGCCCCACCTCCTCGTCATCCACGTGATCGTGGTGACGGTGTTGGTGTCGCTGGGCGCCGTCGAAGGCACCAAGGGCGCGGTGGCCCTCGGGCTGTGCATCTTCTCCGCCGCCGGCCTGGTGTGGATGATCAACCAGGCCCGCCGAGCGGGGGCGGTGTGCGACGCCGCCCTGCGCGCCGGGCTGGGCGACGAGTATCGCAACCGCATCGCGCCTGCCTTCGTCGATCGCCATGACGACACCGCGCCGTGGCGCTGGTGGGCGCTGCCGTTCCGCTTCAGCCACCCCGACGTCACCCAGGTGCGCAACCTGCGCTACGCCGACCACGGAGTGAAGGGCCTGCTCGACGTGTACCACCACCGCGAGAAGCCCTCGGGCGCGCCAGTGTTGCTGCAGATCCACGGCGGGGGCTGGGTCATCGGCAACAAGGACCAACAGGCCAAGCCGATGATGCTGCACCAGTCGGCCAAGGGCTGGGTGTGCGTGAGCCCCAACTACCGGCTCAGCCCCCGGGCGACGTTCCCCGACCACCTGGTCGACTGCAAGCGCGTCATCGCGTGGATCCGCGAGAACATCGCCGAGTACGGCGGCGACCCCAACTGCATCTTCGTGACGGGCGGGTCGGCGGGCGGACACCTCACCGCCCTTGTTGGCCTGACCGCCAACGACCCCGAGTTCCAGCCCGGCTTCGAGCATGTCGACACGTCGATGGTGGCAGCCGTGCCGTACTACGGCGTCTACGACTTCATCAACGAGGCGGGCACGTGGTCGGGCGACCAGCGGGCCAAGTACTTCCTCCAGCGCACGGTGATGAAGGTGTCGCGCGAGGAGAACCGCCACATCTGGGAGATGGCGTCACCGGTGTGCCTGGCCCGCGCTGACGCGCCGCCGTTCTTCGTCGTGCACGGCCACAACGACTCGCTGGCGCCGGTGAAGGAGGCGCGCATGTTCGTCGAACGGCTGCGGGCGAAGTCGGAGTCCGAAGTCGTGTACGCCGAGCTGCCGGGCACGCAGCACGCGTTCGAAGTGTTCGGGTCGATCCGCGCCGCGCACGTGATCCGTGCCGTCGGCCGGTTCCTCGATGTCGTGTACTCGTCCTACCTGTCCGAGAGGGTTGAGCAATGAGAGTGGTCGTCGACTTCGACCTGTGCGAGAGCAACGCCGTGTGCATGGGGATCGCCCCCGACATCTTCGAGGTGCGGGACGACGACTTCCTCTACGTCCTCAACGAGAACCCGCCCGAGTCGGAGCGGGCCAAGGTGGAGGAAGCAGTGCGGCGCTGCCCCAAGCAGGCCATCTCCATTGCTGACGATTAGCTCTCTGGCCTTTTCAAAAAGTGGAACACGTTCCACCTTTGCGGTAGCATCGGTGGATGGCAGCCGAGGTGGTCGTCGAGGGCAAGCGGGCCCGCAACGCCGCCGTCCGGCGCAAGCGGGTGATCGACGCCGCCCTGTCGCTGGCTGACGAGGGCGGCTACGAGGCGGTCCAGATGCGCGACGTGGCCGAGCGGGCCGACGTGGCCCTGGGCACGCTGTACCGCTACTTCCCGTCCAAGGACGCGCTGCTCATTGCCGCGCTCTTCGAGCTGGCCGACGACCTCAAGCGACGCATGGCCGTGTACCCGGCGCGCGGGGAGTCGCCCGCCGACCGGGTGACCGAGGTGCTGCGGCGGGCATGCCGGGCCCTCGAGCGTCAGCCCAACGTCACCGGGGCGCTGGTGGCGGCGCTCTCGTCGCCCGACCCGACCGTGGGCGGGGCCAAGCTCGAGATCCACGAGCTGTTGCACGGCATCGTCACCGACGCCATGGACGGGTCGGCAGGAGCGCGGCACGACGGCGTCGTACGAGTACTCGGCAACGTGTGGTTCGGCGCCCTGGTGGCGCGCTCGGCGGGGATGGCCGGAGCCGGCCAGATGGGAGACGACCTGGAGGAGGCGGCCCGCCTTCTCCTCGAGCGAGCGAGGACCCGTTGAGCAAGGACAAGAAGACTTCAGCCGACATCGCCCGCGAGTACGCGGTGTGGCCCAAGGACCGCGCCGCCACGGCGGCCGACGGCACCCGTCTCGCCTACACCGTCGTCGGCGACGGGCCGCGCACGCCGGTGCTGTTCGTCAACGGTTGGTCGTGCAGCGACGGGTACTGGGCCGAGATCGGGCCCGCCCTCGTCGAGCGCGGCCACAAGGTGATCTTCGCCGACACCCGCGGCCACGGTCAGTCGGGCCTGCCGCGCTCGCCCGGGTTCTGCGCCCGCAACCTGCGGCGCGAGGACGTCATGGTGGAGACGCTGGCGCTCGACGTCGTGTCGATCCTCGACGACGCCGGCATCGAGAAGGCGGCGCTGGCCGGCCACTCGATGGGCGT
>JAFATL010000536.1 GCA_019243975.1 Actinomycetota bacterium
GTGCTGGTCGTGCTCGGTCTGGTCGCCGCCACCGTGGCGTACAACGGATGGCGGGCGACGCCGGCGCGGGCAGCCACGCTGTTCTCGTTCGACTTCAACGCCGGCGGCCGGGGCGTGCGTTTCTACGACATCGACGCCAAGAACGGCGACCAGGAGGGCGAGGTCCCCGAGGCGTCGGCTGCGCTCGCAAGCGGTCCCGTGGGCCACGCGTTGGCGGCGGTGGCGTGGCCGGGCCCACTCGCCGGCAACGTGGGCAGCGTCATCCTCGTGCTGCGCCCGGACGCGCCGTCGCAGGTCGGCATGCTGAACGATCCGATCCGGGCCGAGGCGACGACGGGCCAGAACCCGCCGACCGTCACCTACAACTCGGTGCCTGGCACGGTCATGACGGCCACGGCCAAGGGCGACCTCGTCGAGTCCGACGCCGTCGTCAACAACACGAGCAGCGACCCGGGCACGTTCGGTCCGACGCACGTGCACAGCAAGACCGAGAACACCGGCAGCACCGGCAAGGCCGACGCCATGAGCCTGGTGCAGAACATCAACGTCGCCGGCGGCGTATTGCAGATCAAGTCGGTCGCGAGCAACGCGTCGGCCACCACCGACGGCACCAAGGCCGACGGCACGGCGGCGACGACGGTCAACGGCATGACCGTCAACGGCGTGCCCGCCACCGTCGACGAGAAGGGTCTGCACATCGGCGACCAGAGCCAGCCGCTCAACCAACAGGTGAACGACGCCGCCCAGCAAGCCCTGACGCAAGCCGGCATCAGCGTGATCGTGAGCGCGCCGACCAAGACCGTGCAGGGCGGCGCCGCCCAGGTGCAGGCGGGGTCGCTGATCATCTCCTGGGCCACCGGTGCGGGGAACCCGACGTTCGTCATGACCATCGGCGGCGCCCTCGCGTCGGTGGCCGCCGCCCCCGCAGGCGACGAGGCCACATCTGGCGACACCGGCGGCACCCCGGTGCCGTCGGTGTCCAATGACTCCACCGGCTCGTCGCTGGGCGACACCGCGGTGGCGGGCGTCGCGCCGGGTGGACTGGGAGTCGCCTCCGGCCAAGCCGGGAGCGGCAGCCCGGTCACCAAGGACATCACCACGTCGGCGGCGTCGACGCCTGCGTCGTTCGTGGGTCATCCGACGCGCGCCGGGTGGGTCGTGCTCGGGTTGCTGGCGGCGGTGCTGTTGGGGATCGGCCTGCGGCGCCTCACCGACGACCTGCTCGTCGACAAACCGGTGGCTGCCTGCCCCCTCCAGCAGGAGGACGGGTGATGGCCAAGCGCACGAAGACAACGACGGCCGATGCCGTACTGGCGCCCGCAGTTCCGCCCGCGCTCGAGCTGCTCGACGTCACCGCCGCCTACGGTCGCATCGAGGTGCTGCACGGCGTCACGCTGGCGGTGCAGCCGGGCACCGTGTTCGCGTTGCTTGGCCCGAACGGCGCAGGGAAGTCGACGGCCTTGAAGGTCGCGAGTGGACGCCTCGTCCCGACGGGCGGGTGCCTGCACGTGGCGGGCACGCACGTCAACGGGGCCAAGCCGCACCGCCTGGCCCGCGCCGGCGTGTGCAGCATCCCGGAGGGCCGCGGCATCTTCCCCAACCTGACCGTGGCCGAGAACCTGCGGATGATGACGTTCCGCGGGGATCTGCCCGCCGACGCGGTGACCGAGCAGGCGTACGAGCGGTTCCCGGTGTTGGGCGAGCGCCGCACGCAGCTGGCCGGCACTTTGTCCGGCGGCGAGCAGCAGATGCTGGCCATGGCGCGCGCACTCGCCACCGACCCCTCGCTGCTGCTGCTCGACGAGATCTCCATGGGCCTGGCGCCGATGATCGTCGGCAAGCTCTACGAGCTGGTCGGCCAACTGGCATCGGAAGGCATTTCGATCCTCGTGGTCGAGCAGTTCGCCCGCACCGCCCTGGCCATTGCCGACGCCGCCGCCATCATGGTCGGCGGCCGCATCGTGCGCACCGGCAAGCCGCAAGACGTGACCGACGACGTGTCCGCCGCCTACCTCGGCGCGGCGTCGTGAATCTCGATCGGGAGGAAGCACCGTGACCACGACCCAACCCGACCTGACCGAGCTCGAAGGCGCCGAAGCGCGCCACGCCCGCCTCATGGGCGCAGTGCGGGTGCTCGGCACGCGCGCCGGCGGTCCCGAGCGGGCCCGGGTCCTGCTCATCCTCGGTGGCGTGCTGGTGCCGTTCGGGATCGCATTGATCCTGCTGGGCTGGTCGGGTGCGGCGCACACGACCGACCTGTTCGAGCAGATCCCCTACGTCATCTCCGGCGGTCTGCTCGGCCTGGCCCTGCTCATCTCGGGCGGCGTGTGCTACCTGGCCTTCTGGCTGACGCAGCTCGTCTACGCCACGCGACGCGACGCGGCCGAGACGCGCGCCGCCCTCGAGCGCATCGAGGCCGCCCTGCGCGAGCGCTGACCCGCGGCGGCTCGCAGACGGTCGCGGTACTCCTGGGGCCCTACGGGTTGTAGATGGTGGTGATGTGCTCGGGCTCGTGCTCGAAGGGGCCGTACTTGGGCACGGCGTTCTCCCGGTAGCGGGTGGTGCTGTGCACGGGGTCCTTGTCGAACTCGGGGATCACGTGCTTGCCGAAGACCTCGATGCACTCGAGCGCCTCTTCGTGGCTCACCGCATCGCCGGGCACGCCGAACACCAGCTGGTCAACACCGACCTTGCTGTAGCCCTTGGCGATCTGCTCGCAGACCTCCTCGGGGTTGCCCACGAGTACCGCACCGGCCTTGATGGCGTAGTCGATCGCGTCGGGCGGGAAGTCCATCGGCGGCTCGGGCCAGCGGGGCGCGCCCTTGGGCGCCGGGAAGGAGTCGTGGTAGTTGCAGACCAGGGAGAACAGGTAGCCGCGTCCGTGGCGGGTGAGGATCTCGCGGGCGTGGTCACGGTCCTCCATGCAGACGACCGCGTTGGTGATCATCACGTTGTCG
>JAFATL010000545.1 GCA_019243975.1 Actinomycetota bacterium
GAGCAGGGCGGCCACGCCACCCAGCACGAAGAGGAAGCTGATGAGCATCGGCGCCGACGACGGCCGGCGAGGCGGCTCGGGCGGGCTGTAGGTGAGGGGCGGCCAGATCTCGGGCGCGGGTGGCAGCTCGTCGGCTGCCTGCTGGCGAGCCGCGTCGTAGGTCGTGGTGTAGGCGCCGGTGTCGTCACGGACGCCGTCGTCGGCGGGCGTCCAGGGCGGCACACCCGGTGCCGTCCACGGCACGTTGGCCGGCGGTTCCGTCGAGGTCGTTGTCGTCGGCGAGGTGGTGGTCGACGACGGCGGGTCCCACCGGGGCGGGTACATCCCCTCGGGGCTCGGGGGGAGGTCATCGTGGTGCCAGTCGTCGCGCCGTTGCGAACGCCGCCACACGAGAAACGCGCCGATCGCCAACAGCGTGAACCCGAACCCGAAGCCGCCACCGCGGCGGTCGAACATCTGCCCCCACAACATGAGGAAGCCGATGCCGAGCAGGATCATCGGGAACAGCGGGCGGCCGTGGCGGGGGAGTGACTCGCCGATCGAGCGGCGGCGGCCCTCCTCCGGGATGAAGATCATCCCGGCGATGTAGAGCAGGATGCCGCTGCCGCCGGCGATCGTCAGGACGACGAACCCGATGCGGAAGATGACGGGGTCGATGTCGAAGTAGTCGCCCAGCCCACCGCACACGCCGGCGATCTTGCGGTCGTGGCGGCTGCGCTCGAGGCGCCTCGCCGGCGGTGCGGGCGGGCCGGGGGGAGGGGGCGGTGGATACCAGTCGGTCGTCGATTCATCCGGAGCCATGGCAGCAGCATGAACCGCCGGGGCGTTTGTGCCTATCGGGGATGTCCCTGACCCCGACCCTGATGCCCTGAGCAGGGCCTCCATGCGATCATCGCCTGGTGCCAACCACCTCGGCCCGCAAGCTGTACCGCAGCCCCGACGACAAGGTCGTGGCGGGCGTGTGCGGCGGCTTGGCCGAGCACCTGGGCCTCGAGTCGTCGATGGTGCGGGTGGCCTTTGCCGTGCTCACCGTGCTCGGGGGGATGGGCATCGTCCTCTACGTCGCGTTCTGGGCCGTCGTGCCGCAACGCAAAGGACCGGCGCCGGCCGCGCCCGCGCGTCGACCGCGCCTGCCGCACGGGCGCGTCGACCGGCGCGCCTTGCTGCTGCTGGCGATCGGCGGGCTGTTGCTCGTGCGCCAGACCGGCATCTGGTTCGGCGACGCCGTGGTGTGGCCGCTGGTAGCGGCCGCCGTGGGTGTCGCGCTCATCTGGCGCCAGGCCGACGCCGCGCAACGGGCACGGTGGGCCGCGTCGGCCCGCAATCCGATGGAGGGCGGCGACCGCCGGGCCATGGCTTTGCGCGTGGCGGGCGGCGGTGTGCTGTTGCTCACCGGCGTGGGCGGTGTGTTCGCGGCCCACAGCGGCATCCGCGCCGCCTGGGGCGGCATCGTCGCTCTGGTCGTCATCGTCGCCGGTCTGGCCGTGATCACCGGTCCGTGGTGGTGGCGCCTGGCCGCCGACCTCGGCGTCGAGCGGCGCGACCGCATCCGCGCCGAGGAACGGGCCGAGGTGGCCGCCCACCTGCACGACTCGGTGCTGCAGACGCTGGCGCTGATTCAGAACAAGGCCGACCAACCGCGCGAGGTGCAGCGGCTGGCGCGGGGTCAGGAGCGCGAGCTGCGCACGTGGCTGTTCGGACCGCGCGACGACCACGGCGGCGCCAGCCTCACGGCTGCCCTCGAGAGCGCGGCGGCCGAGGTGGAGGACACCCACGGCGTCCCCATCGAAGTGGTGCCCGTCGGCGACTGCGGCCTCGACCAGCACGTGTCGGCGTTGGTGCTGGCGGCCAAGGAGGCGATGGTCAACGCGTCCAAGTTCTCGGGCGCGGCGCGGGTGCAGGTGTTCTCCGAGGTGGAAGGCGACCGCATCGCCGTGTTCGTGCGTGACAAAGGCGCCGGGTTCGATCCCGCCGCGGTCGGCGAGGACCGGCGCGGCATCGCCGAGTCGATCGTCGGCCGCATGAGCCGTCACGGTGGCCACGCCGAGGTGCACAGCACCCCCGGCGACGGCACCGAAGTGGAACTCACCCTGACGCGAACGAGCGCGCCGTGAGCGGGCCGCGCGTCTTTATTGTCGACGACCACCACCTGTTCCGCAGCGGCGTGCGGACGGAGTTGGGCACGCGTGTCGATGTGGTCGGGGAGGCGTCCGAAGTCGACGCCGCCATCGAGATGATCCGCGAG
>JAFATL010000578.1 GCA_019243975.1 Actinomycetota bacterium
CGAGGCCGACGATCTCGAGAGCGCCCGCCACAAGGTCGTGGCCGATGGTGTTGCCGGGAATGCGGTGGTGCGGATCGGTGACGAACTCGAGCGCCCAGGTGGAGGGGCCGCGCGTCAGGTGGGCGTAGCCCACGGGGTGCCCGTGCCCCGGCTCCCAGGCCACGAGACCGGCGAATCCTTCCCGGCCGCCCTCGACCAGGTCGACCCACGCGTGCTCGTCGAGGGGGTGGTGGTCGTCGGCGGCGCTGGCGACGTCGAGCAGCTCTTTGACCGCGTCGATGTCGCCCGGGCCCATGTGGCGCTTGACCTCTATGTGCATCTGCCGCCTTCGATACCCATCGGCTGGCGAGGCTACCGGTACGCCCTAGTCTCCGAGACATGGCCAAGCCGCGCACGCCTGCCGGCCGCGCCCGAGAAACGGCGCGCCGGCTGGCCGAGGAGTATCCCGACGCGGTGTGCGCGCTGCGCCACGAAAACCCCTTTCAATTGCTGGTGGCCACCATCCTCTCGGCCCAGAACACCGACGAGCGCGTCAACCTGGTGACGCCCGCGGTGTTCAAGCGCTACCCGACCCCCACCGCCCTGGCCGCCGCCGAGACGGGCGAGTTGCAGGAGATGATCAAGTCGAGCGGGTTCTTCCGCAGCAAGACGAAGAGCCTCATCGGCATGGCCACCGCGTTGCTCGAGCGGTACGGCGGCGAGGTGCCCTCCGCTCTCGAGGACCTCGTCACGCTGCCCGGCGTGGGGCGCAAGACGGGCAACGTCATCCGCAGCGTGGCCATGAACCTGCCCGGCCTGCCGGTCGACACCCACGTGGGGCGACTGAGCCGACGGCTCGGGCTCACCACCGAGACCGACCCGGTGAAGGTGGAGCACGAGCTCAACGCCATGATCCCCCCCGATGAGCGGGGCATCTTCAGCCTGCGCCTCATCGAGCACGGCCGCGCCGTGTGCATCGCCCGCAAGCCCCGGTGCGAGGACTGCGTCCTCAACGACTACTGCCCGTCCTCGACGGTGCGTCCCAACCGCACGTCGGCCAAGGCGAACGCAGCCAAGGCGAACGCGGCGAAGGTAAGCCCAGCCAAGGGCTGACCCGTGGGACCATGGGGCCCTTGAAGCCTCGGAGTCGACCTTGGATCGGTGCGGTCTTGATCGCGGCGGCGATCGGGGCGACGGCGTCGCCTGCGCAAGCCGCGCTGGCCATCACCGTGCCCGGCACCGCCAACTTGGGATCGACGCCGATCACGAGCGCGAGCCTGTCCGCCCACCTCGGCACGGTGACGGTGACCGACGACCGAAAGCTGGGGCTGTCCTGGACCGCCACGGTGTCGTCCACCGACTTCGTGACCGGAGGTGGCACCGCCCCCGAGACGATCCAGAAGGTCTTCGTCTCGTACTGGTCGGGGCCGGCCACGGCGACGAGCGGGCTCACCGTCTCAGTGCCCGGACAGCTCACCGCCGCGCAGGCGGTCAACCTCTCGAGTCCTCGTACTGCATTCAGCGCGACGGGAATTTCACTGGTGACGAACTCGGCGTCGTGGAACCCCACCCTCATCGTCAACCTCCCGGCGGGCATCGTCGCGGGCACCTACAGCGGGACGATCACCCATTCGGTGGCCTGAGGCATGAGCCGGTCGGCGGGCCGGAGACTGCTGGGAGCGGGGGCGATGGCGCTCCTGCTGAGCGCGACCCCGGCGCAGGCCCAGGCACCACAGACCATCGGCATTCAGCCGGTCGACACCCCGGCGAACAAGGCGAACGACCCGCGTGCACGGTTCTACATCGTCGATCACGTCGCCCCCGGGACGACCCTCCGGCGCCAGGTCGAGGTGAGCAACGACACGGCGGAGGCTCAGAACGTCGCGCTGTACGCGGCAGCCGCCGACGTCGGCGACGGCGCCTTCACATTCGGCGAAGCTGGCACCGCCAATGACCTCACGCGGTGGACGACGGTCACGCCGGCCAGCCTGCGCGTCGGGGCCGGGGGTAAGGAACAGGCGACGGTCACCATCACGGTTCCGCCCGACGCGACCTCGGGCGAACGGTATGCGGTGGTGTGGGCTGCGGTGGGCGCCGCCTCTTCCCCCAGCGGCGGCATCCTCCAGGTCAATCGGGTGGGTGTGCGCATCTACCTGTCCGTCGGGTCGGGCCCCGAGCCCCCGACCGATTTCGCGATCACCTCGCTCACCGGCCACCGAACCGGCGCCGGCGCACCGACCGTGCGCGCCTTCGTCCGCAACACGGGCGGCCGGGCTGTCGACCTGAGCGGCAGCATCTCGCTCCGTCACGGCCCGGGAGGGCGGACCGCGGGTCCGTTCCCCGCCCAGCTGGGCCCCACCCTCGGGATTGGCGAAGGTGAGCCGGTCCTCGTTTCGCTGAGCCGGGGCCTGCCGCGGGGTGCGTGGGATGTCTCGATGGTCTTGCGATCGGGATCCACGCAGCGCCGCGCAACGGCGCGCGTCGCGCTCGGCGTGGCCGCACAAAAAAGTCGACGCCTCCCGTTCGTACTCGGCGCGGTAGGTGTTGTCGTGCTGCTCGCGATCCTGGTCATCCTCCGGCGCAGGCGGGCGCGCACAGTTCCATCACATCTCGCTGGCACTCTCCTCACGGGCGGGTCCGATGCTCAAGGCACCGACACCAGCTCCAGGAGGACAGGTCAGTGAACATCAAGCAGAAGATCGCAGCGGCAGCCGTGGGGGTGGCGCTGCTCGGCGGCGGCGCCGGCCTGGCGGTGGCCATGGGCGGCACCTCGTCGGCCGCCACTACCGACACGGCCGCCACCGCGGCCGCGCAGGCCCCGGGCCAGAAGGGCGCCCGCCGTCCGGGGGCCCAGTTCCTGCGGCGCGTCGTGCACGGCGACCTCACGGTCAAGGCCAAGGACGGCTTCGAGAAGGTCACCTACGACCGGGGCACGGTCACCGCCAAGAACGGCAACAGCTTCACCCTGCAGCGCCCCGACAACGCCACCGTGACGATCAAGGTCGACAACAACACCAAGTACCGGGGCATCAGCTCGATCGACGACCTGACCGTGAACAAGCCGGCGATCGTGGTGAGCAAGGACGGCACCGCCCTCACGGTGGGCCAGCGCAACGGGGCCAAAACCCCCGCACCGGCTGACTCAGGGGCGTAGCAGGCGGTCGAAGCGGCGCTGGGCGGTGGCCAGCGCCCGCTCGATCTCGTAGAGGTCGGCGGCCATCACCTCGGCGCCGGAGGCCTGGGCGTCAGACGCGGCGGTCTCGACCCGCTTGGCCAGCTCGTCGAGGCTCGAGCGCAGCGACGAGAGCTGGGCGATGGAAACTGACACAGGGGAATTCTGCCCGGTCGCCTAACCTCGCGGTCCCATGCTGCACCGATTGGACCTGCGGGGCGTGCCCGCCGATGCCGACCTGGCCGGCCGCTTGCCGCGTCCGGAGGCAGCCAAGGAGCCCCCCGTGGCGGCTGTGCAGGCCATCGTGGCCGACGTGCGGGAGCGGGGCGACGCCGCCCTGCGCGAGTTCACCGAGCGGTTCGACGGCCCCGCCCTCGACGACCTGCGGGTCCCGGCCAGCGAGCTGGAGGCGGCCCTGGCGTCGATCCCGCCCCTCCTGCGGGAGGCCCTCGACACGGCGCTGGCCAACATCGGCGACTTCCACCGCCAGCAGCTGCGCGACGACAGCCGCCACGAGCGCGACGGCCTGGTGGTGCGAGAGCTGCGCCGGCCCGTCGACCGGGCCGGGCTCTACGTGCCGGGTGGACGGGCGCGCTACCCATCCACCGTGCTGATGACGGCGGTGCCGGCCCGGGTCGCGGGCGTGCCCGAGGTGGTGCTGTGCGTACCGCCCGCGGAGGACGGCACCGTCGACCAGGCCACGCTGGCCGCCGCCGCGCTGGCCGGTGTCGACGAGGTCTACCGGGTGGGCGGCGCCCAGGCGATTGCGGCGATGGCGTACGGCACGGAGTCGATCCGGCCCGTCGACGTGATCGTGGGGCCCGGCAACATCTACGTCTCGCTGGCCAAGCGCGAGGTGGCGGGCGCGGTCGGCATCCCCACCTCGTTCGCAGGACCGTCGGAGGTGGTGGTGATCGCCGACGACACGACGCCCGTCGACTACGCCGCCATCGACGTCGTGGTGCAGGCCGAGCACGGCCCCGACGGGCTGGC
>JAFATL010000581.1 GCA_019243975.1 Actinomycetota bacterium
TTCACGGCGGCAAGGCTAACTTCCGGACAAATTCCGCGGCGCCTGGGTAGGAACGCTCACGTCGGAAGGGGAGCCATGAGGTCGAAGGTCGCAACTGTTGTCGGTGCGGTGGAGTTGGTAGCTGGTCTCACGATCGCCGCCGCGCCCCCTGCCAGCGCCGCAACGACCCTCACATGGACTGGCGCCGGCGGTGATGCGAACTGGTCGACCGCTGCAAACTGGAACCCGGCCCAAGTACCGGCGACCAACGACATCCTGGTGTTTCCGGCAACAGCCGCCCAGAAGTCGAATACCAACGATCTGCCGGCAAATACGGCGTTCGACATCATCGAGTTCGACGGCGGCGGCTACAGCCTTGGCGGCGCGCCGGCCGTCGTGGCGCACGTGGCGCAGATAAGCAGCACCGCCGTCTCGAACACCATCACGCTGCCATTGACCATCAACTCAGCGATCGGCAACTCGGCCACATCCGACTCTGTACTCACGTTCGCTGGCCCGATCACGCTTCCCAACGCTGGGACACTTGTGGGGAACAACGGGTCGATCGTTATCAGCGGAGGCACGTCAGGACCGGGCGGCTTCTCCGAAAATGCGTCTGGTTCTGGCCCGAAGACAGTGATGTCGGGGAGCGACACCAACACGGCACCCACGGCGTGGCTTGGCGGGACGCTGGTCGTCAACGGTACGCACGTGTCGAGTCCCATCTTCTTCTCCGGGGGTCTGCTGAGCGGCACGGGAACGGCGGGGCCTGTTGACGTGCAGGCTGGGCAAGAGCAATTGCCAGGGGTGCTGAGTGCCGGAGATCCGGTGGGCACGCTTCGCACCGGGAATCTGCACTTCAACCCCGCGACTCCGGGAACTGTCGCTCTTGGGGTCGAGCTCGCCGGTGCCGGGCCCGGCCAGGCGGACCGGGTCCAAGTCGCGGGAACGGTCACGATTACCGATGGCACGGAACTCGTGGTGTTTCCGGACTTCACACCGCCGATCGGCCAGAAGTTCACGATCATCGACAACGACGGCACCGATCCCGTGCAGGGAACGTTCGACGGTCTCTCCGAAAATTCGATCTTCCAGGCCGGCAGCTCTTTCTTTGCGCTCACCTACCGTGGCGGTGACGGCAACGACGTGGTCTTAACTGCCGTCAATCCACCACCGCCCTCGATCCTGACGGCGCCGGGATCGGGAGGGGGTCCCAACGTCCGAGCCTTCGGCGGTCGATCTTTGAGCTTCTTCGCCCCCGGTGGTGGCAGCGGCGGCGCCTACGTGACCGCAGGCGACCTGGACGGTGATGGCGTGGACGAGATCGTCGTCGGCTCGGGAGCCGGTGTTCCTTCCCAGGTGTACATCTACTCGGCCGACGGCACGCTGCGAAGCAGCTTCGCGCCGTATCAGAACTTCACCGGTGGCGTCAGCGTCGCCATTGGTGACGTCACCGGTGATGGAACGCCCGACATCATCACGGGGCCCGGTCCCGGCACCGGACCGATTGTGTCCGTGTTCAATCAAGTCGGCGGGCGCTCCGCTGCCTTCTTTGCCTACGACACCCGCTTCCTCGGCGGCGTCAACGTCGCGACCGGCGATCTGAATGGAGACGGCGTCGACGAGATCGTGGTAGGAGCAGGATCGGGCGGAGGGCCCCACGTACGGATCTTCAGTGGGAGCGGGTCACCGCAGGGACTTGGCTTCTTTGCGTACGACCCCCGCTTTGCGGGCGGCGTCAGTGTTGCGACGGGCGACCTCGACGGCGACGGGGCGTCCGAGGTGATCACGGGAGCGGGGGCCGGCGGCGGGCCGCACGTGCGCACGTTCGCGGGTGACGGCACGCCGCTTGGCGGTGGGTTCTTCGCCTACAGCGATCGGTTCTTCGGCGGGGTGACGGTGGGGTCGTTCCCCGATTTCCCGCGCGGGCATGACGACATCGTCACGGGCGTGGGCCCAGGCGGCGGCCCCAATGTGAAGGGGTTCCTGCCTGATGGGTCCACCTTGTTCAGCGTCTTTGCCTATGACGCCGGCTTCACCGGCGGCGTGCGCGTCGCCGGGGCTCTGCTCAACGCTCCGCAGTAGCCTCAGCGGCTCATGGCAGTCGTCTACGCAGTGCTGGTGTTGGGGATCGTGTTCGGCATTGCCGCGGTCGTGATCGGGCGGGAGGCGCGGCGGCTGGACGCGGTGCCGCCCAACCCGGTCTTCGACCTCAACGAGGCGGTCACGTGGGTCGCCGAGCACCTGCCGTTCGAGGTGAGCGCGGTGCTGAGCCACGACGACGTCCGCCAGATCATCGACTGGAACCTCGAGTACTTCCGCACCAAGGGCGTGTCCGGCAACGGGCACTCGGCCCAGACCGAGGGGCCGGTCGTGGTGGGCGGCGCCGAGACCGTCGACTACGTGCTGCACCGGGCCCAGGCCACCGGCTCGCCCTACACGGCGGCCCAGGTGCACGCCGTCCTCGACGCCCAGATGACCTACCTCGAGGCCATCGGCGCCATCGGCCCGGAGGCCCCCGAGGCGCGCTGACGCGGACCTCGGGGCGCCGGGGGACAGCGTCCGGCACCGAGAATCGACGACGGGGCCCCGGCGCATCGCGGCTGGGTTGGGGTGCCCAGCCGCCGGGAGTAATGCCGCCAACTAAGGGGTGCGGCTGTGGTTGACTATCTGCACCAGAGAGAGGAGGTGGTCCAACTGCACAATCCAAGTTTGGGGACCCTGGAGGTGGCTGGCCGCTAGGCGGCCGCTGGACCACCTGGCGAGTCTCAGCCAGACACCGCCTGTCGAACCGGTCGGACATGGTCCCGCCCGACGCACCAGTGGGACGGCAGGTCCTTTCAGCAAAGAACTGAACTCAGGGGCGCCTTCGGGCGCCCCTGAGTCGCGTATGGTTTCCCGCCGTGAGCAGGCCCGTTCGGTTCGAGCACTTCCGGTGGTTGGGTGACAAGCGCACCCAGGTCGTCTACGACCTCGACGCCGACGACCTCGATCAGGCCGTCATCGACGAGCTGATGGCGTCGGAGAAGTTCGCGGCGTTCGGGCCGGACACGCTCGCCGAGGCTCGCAACCGTGGCTACAAGCCGTGGCGGCGCCTCGACACCGACGACGACTAGTCCAAAACTGCCCCCCGTTTGCTGACGGGCACCGGTACCGTGGGCTCGCTGTGGTTGTGACGATCGACTCCGGCGGACTGAAGCTCCGCGGCCATCTGGCCCGCCCTCCCGACTCGGCGGCCACCGAGGTCGGACGCCTCGGGCTGGTGCTGTGCCACGGCTTCCCGTCCGGCCCGCGGGGCGCGCTGACGTCGGCGGAGACGTATCCCGAGCTGGCCAACAAGCTGGCCAGCGAGGCGGGCTGGGTCGTGCTCAGCTTCAACTTCCGCGGCACCGGCGAGTCCGAGGGCGACTTCTCGCTCGGTGGGTGGCTCGCCGACCTGCGGGCCGCCATCGACCACCTGCTCGTCGTGGAAGGCGTCGCGGGCGTGTGGTTGGCCGGCTTCAGCGCCGGTGGCGCGCTGGCCATCTGCGCGGCCGGCGAGGACGAGCGCATCGGCGGGGTGGCCGCGCTGTGCGCGCCGGGCGACTTCGACGATTGGGCTGCCGACCCCCGCCGGTTCCTCACCTACGCCCGGGAGGTCGGCGTGGTGCGGTCGAAGGAGTTCCCGCCCGACTTCGACGCGTGGGCGCGCGAGCTGCGCGAGACCCGGCCCGTCTCCCTGGCGGGCAAGATCCCGCCCCGGCCGCTGCTGCTGGTGCACGGAACCGAAGACGATGTCGTG
>JAFATL010000584.1 GCA_019243975.1 Actinomycetota bacterium
GCGAAGAAGGACGGCGGCTACCTGTAGCCCCAGAGGGAGAGATCAAATGCCGTGCATTTTCTGCGTCGCCGTGCTCATGCTCATTGCCGGCGCGCTCACCAGCGAACACCTCGACAAGATCGAGGACCAGCTCGAGTCGAAGGCCGAGGGCGAGGTCAGGCGAACGGTCGACTCGGAGTCGGTTGCCAAGTTCGAGCTGACCGTGCGCGTCGGTTCGAAGTCGGTCCCGGTCGCCGTGACCGTCTACAAGGACCACAAACGTGTGCGCATCCAAGTGCTCACCCACGACCTCACCGACGAGGAGGCCAAGGAGGCGGAGGACGACCTGGCCGCGGCCATCGAGGCGAAGATCGTCGACCGCACCGACCGGGCTCACGAGGACAGTGCGGAACACGCGGCGGAGCACCGCCAGGCGGAGGCCGAGGCGGCCGAGCGCGAGAAGCAGCAAGCGGCCACGGCGGAGCCGTCCGCCGAGCGGGTCAGGGCCGAGGAGCGTCGGCCCGATCGTTGACGGACGCGTCGACGGCGTCCCGCAGGGCGCGGGCGGCGCGGCGGGGGTCGTCAGACTCGGTGAGGTAGCGCACGACGACGAACCTTCGTGCACCGGCGACGACCATGTCGGGGATCGTGCCGGGGGTGACGCCGCCGGTCACGAACCACGGCTTGGTGGCGCGCTGGGACGCGTAGGTGAGGTAGTCGAGGCCAGTGCCGGGGCGGCCTGGCTTCGTCGGGGTCGGTGACACGGGGCCGGCCGAGAGGTAGTCCGCCGGCTCAACCGCGGCACCGTCCAGTTCGGCGGGGGCGTGGGTCGAGAAGCCGACGATGGCGTCGGGGCCCAGCAGCCGCCGCGCCAATGCCGGCGGCGCGTCGTCCTGGCCCACGTGCACGCCGTCCGCTTCGACCTCGAGGGCGAGATCGGGGCGGTCGTTGAGCAGGAACGGCACGCCGTGGTCGTGGCACACCCGCCGGGCGAGAGCGGCACGGACCAGGAGCGGGCGGGCGTCGAGCACCTTGTCGCGCAGCTGCACGATGTCGACGCCGCCCTCGATGCACGCGGCCAGGAACTGCTCGAGGTCGGGCCGGTCTGCCGTGCAGAGGTAGAGGCGCCGGTCGCCGATGGTCAGGCGGTCAGCCACCGGCGACGGCCCGCACCAGTTCGAGCCGGTCACCGTCGGTCAAAACGGTGGCCGGGATGTCGGCCCGGCGCACCGGCTCACCATTTCGCTCAACCAGGACCCACTTCTTGCCGAGATTCAGGAGATGGAGGAGATCCTGCACGGTCGCGCCCTCGGGCAGCTCGACCGGTCCTCCGTTGGCCAGCACCTGCACGATGCCGACGGTACCGCCGTCTGGATGCACCAGGCGCGCCGATTGTTCGGCGACGCCGTGGCGCTGTCAGGCCTCGACTTGGCGGTGGAGCGAGGCACGGTCACGGTCCTGCTCGGGCCCAACGGCGCCGGCAAGACGACCGCACTGCGGGTGATCACCGGCGCCCTGCCGGTGCAGGCGGGTGAGGTGCGCGTGTTCGGCGTCGACCCGGCCGGGCCCGAAGGCGAGAGCGTGCGTCGGCGCTGCGGCGTGGTGGCGGCCAAGCCGTCGCTGTACGACCGCCTGTCGGGGCGCGACAACCTGCGCTACGCAGCCGAGCTGTGGGACCTCGGCGCGGACGCGCCCATCGAGGAGAGCGCGGCCCGCTTCGGCATCGTCGACGCTCTCGAGCAACGGGTCGGCAGCTACTCCACCGGCATGAAGACGCGGCTGGCGCTGGCCCGGGCCGTGCTGCACGACCCCGAGCTGCTGCTGCTCGACGAGCCGACGTCGGGCCTCGACCCGGAGTCGTCCCAGGCCGTCCTCCACCTCATCGACGAGCTGGCCGCCAGTGGCAAGACGGTCGTCATGTGCACGCACCTGTTGCTGGAGGCCGAGGGCCTGGCCGACCAGGTGGTGATGATGGAGGAAGGTGCCGCCGCGGTGTCCGGCGCGCCGGCCGAGCTGGTGCGCCGCTACTGGCCCACCCCGTCGGTGCTCATCGAGACCGAGGATCCGCGCGACGTCGTCCGCGCCGGGAGAGTTGAGGGCGTGCTGTCGGTCGACGGCAACGGGACGAGCGCCGCCACCGTGTCGGTCGACGATCTCGCCCGCGTGCCCGACGTCGTGAATGCGCTGGTCGCCGACGGCGTCCGCGTGAAGCGCGTGGTGCCGGTCGAGCCGACCCTCGAGCAGCTGTACCTGCGGGTACGCAACGGGGGCGTCGAGCCGTGAACTGGAACCGCACGTTGACGGTGGCGCGGTCCGACCTGCGCCAGCTTCGCCAGAGCCCCGACTTCTGGATCCCCATGCTGGCGTTGGCCATGTTCTTCTTCGTGGTGGTGCCGGTGGTGCTGCTGTTCGCCATCACCCACATCGGCAACGTCCCGACGGTGCAGAAGGTCGCCAGCACACTCGACCTCCTGCCCCAGCGAGCCCAGAAGTCGATCCAGGGCTTCAGTGCCGGCGACCGCACGTCGTACGCGCTGGCCGTCTACCTGTTCGCGCCGCTCGCCGTCATCG
>JAFATL010000638.1 GCA_019243975.1 Actinomycetota bacterium
TTCGATGTGGGTACCAAGATCACGGTTCCCCACTGGGCCGTGGTGCTCGTGGGCGGCCTGTTCGCCATCCTGCTGCTCCTGCAGGCGGTGTCGGACCTGCGCCGCCGTGACGCGCTGCGCTATGCCGACGCCCACACGGCGGCGTTCCTGGCGGTCCTGGGCCACGAACTGCGAACTCCTCTCACCGTGATCCGCGGCTTCGTCGACACGCTCTCGAGCCGCTGGGATAGCCTCACCGACCTGCAGCGGCACGATCTCGTCGATCGCCTCCCCCAGCAGAATCGCCGACTCACACGGGTGGTGGAACGCCTGCTGCTGGCCGCCAACCTGCAGGCGGGGTCGGCGACACGACCGACGGTCGCGCCCGTCAACATCGCTCAGGCCCTGGAGCGGGCAGCCGATGAGTTCAGACCGATGGCTCCGTTGCACGAGTTCGTCGTCGTCTCACCCCGCGACCTCGCGGCGCGGGCCGACGCGAAGGCGCTCGACCACATCCTCGACCAGCTCGTCGACAACGCGGTGCGGTACTCGCCGTCGGGGGGACTGGTCCGTCTCGGTGCCGTCCGCCGCCGCGGTCATGTGGAGATCTCGGTCGAGGACGAAGGCATCGGTCTTCCCAAGGACACGCGCAACATCTTCCAGGCCTTCGCCCAAGGCGAAAGTACTGATCAGCGTGTGCACGACGAGGGCGGCGTCGGTGTCGGCCTCTACATCACGCGCAAGCTGTGCGAGCAGCTCGGCGGTTCGGTTCGCGCCGAACGCGTCGCGCGCGGAGGGGCCCGGTTCGTAGTCACACTGCGGCCCGCGCGCGTGCGTGAAAGGTTGACGGTCTAGCCCGTGTGGAACTCGAGAAAATGGCTCAGCGAGGCCATTGGCATCCATAGGTCAGCTGCGCAAGATGCTGGCGAGGGTGGACGCTCAAGATTTGAGCAAGGGGATGGACCACCCATGACCGTGGAGGGAAGAGTTATGGGATCCAAGCTTCGGGTCGTTGCTGTCGGTTTCCTGGCGGCGTTCACGTCGATCGGCATGGGGATGTTCGCCCCGGCCGCGAACGCCGCTCCTGGTGACACGGGTGCGACGTTCACCCTGACCGGCGGCACGCTCAGCATCACCGTGCCGAGCAGCACTGCGAACCTCGGCAGCGTGGCCACCGGTACGGCGACCACGGGCAGCACGCTCGGGTCGACCAGCGTCAGTGACCAGCGTGGTGCCTTGGTCGCCTCATGGACCGTGTCCGTGACCTCGACCGACTTCACCACCGGTGCGGCCAGCGCCAACGAGACGGTGCCGAAGGCCAACGTGGCCTACAGCTCCGGTCTGTCCACGTCGAGCACCGGCACTGGTGTGTTCACGCCTGGCGTGATCCCCTCGCTGTCTGCCTCGAACGTGCTGCCCGGCGCTGCCTGGGCCGGCGTCAGCAACAACAGTGCGGCGTGGAACCCCACGGTGACCGTCACGCTGAACAACACCAATGGCACCGCCGCCGTCGCCGGTACGTACTCCGGCACGATCCACCAGTCGGTGGCGTAAAGACAGAAAGGGACGTGTCCTCGGCGTGACTCGTCGCATACTCGTCGGACTGGTGCTGGCGGTCGGGATCCTTTTCCCGGCCGCCAGCACTGCCGCGCAGACCCAGACTCCGGCGCCTTCACCGGGATCGATCGGCATTCGCCTGCTCGAAGCTCCCGTCAGCCGGGAGAACGACCCGCGCGCCAAGATCTACATCATCGATCGCATGGCGCAAGGGACGACGATCTCCCGCAAGATCGGGATCGTCAACCTCAGCAGCGAGCCTCAGACCATGAACCTGTACTCCGGCGCCGCCACGATCGCGGGCGGTTCGTTCGTCACCCGTGACGGCCGCGGCGGCAACGAAGTGGCGGGCTGGACGACGGTGGCCCCCGAGCAGGTCACGGTCGCACCGGGCCAGACGGCGCAGGCCGTGGCCACCATCCACGTGCCCGACAACGCCAGCGACGGCGAACGCTACGGCGTGGTCTGGGCCGAGCGGGTTGCCGCCGCGACCGGACCGGGCGTGACCGTCATCAACCGGGTCGGCATTCGCGTCTACCTGTCGGTGGGCGTGGGCACCGAGCCGCCGTCGGACTTCCGAATCGACACGTTGCAGGCCAAGCGCCTGTCGACCGGCGAGCCGGCGGTCAGCGCCATGGTCACCAACACCGGCGGTCGTGCCCTCGACATGGGCGGCACCCTCCAACTGCGCAACGGCCCCGGCGGCCTGACCGCAGGGCCGTTCAAGGCCGAGCTCGGCACGACCCTCGGGCTTGGTCAGACCGAACCGGTGTTGGTCAAGCTCGACAAGCGTCTGCCCGCTGGACCGTGGGACGCGGTGATGGAACTGCAGTCGGGCGAGCTCCAGCACTCGGCCCACGCCACCATCACGTTCCCCAAGACCGGGTCGGGCCGGCCGGTGAAGGCAAGCTCGCTCGGCAAGCAGCTGTCGATCCTCCTGCCGATCGCTGGCATCGTCGCCGCATTGTTCGCGGCGATCTTGCTCGCACTGTGGCGGCGCCGTCGTGACAAGGACGACGACGACGTGAAGGCCGACCTGCGCCGCTTCGACAAGCTGATGAAGCAGCAACTCGACGGTACGGCTGCGCCGGACGCCGAGGATCCCGAGATCGCCATCAAGGCGGCCATCAAGCAGGCGGGCCGCGCCGGCGACAAGGACACGGAGCGACGGCTCAAGGAGAAG
>JAFATL010000641.1 GCA_019243975.1 Actinomycetota bacterium
TGGCCTCGAGGATGTGGTGGGTGTTCTTGCCGCTGCGCATGCGGATGTGCAGCGTGATGCCGGCGGCGGTGGCGAACGACTGCCAGAAGTGCTCGCCCATCTGCGGGTCGAACGGCGGCGTGCCCAGGTGCAGCGCGTCCTTGCCGGCGTCGACCTCGTAGACGATGAAGGGACGGCCCGACAGGTCGAGCGCCACGTCGATGAGTGCCTCGTCGAGCGGCACCGCCATCGAGGCGAACCGGCGCACGCCGGCCTTGTCGCCCAGCGCCTCCGCCAGCGCCTCGCCGACGGCGATGGCCACGTCCTCGACGGTGTGGTGCTGGTCGACCTCGAGGTCGCCCTTGGCCCTCACCGTGAGGTCGAAGCCGCCGTGCTTGCCCAGCTGGCTGAGCATGTGGTCGAAGAACGGCAGCCCGGTGTCGACGTCGGTCACGCCGGTGCCGTCGACGTCGATACGGATCTCGATTGCCGTTTCCTTGGTGACGCGCGACCGCTCGGCCACGCGCGCCCGTCCCGTGGTCACGCCCACAACACCTCCGTCAACGCCTTCACGAACGCCTCGTTCTCTGCCGCCGTACCGATCGTCACGCGCAGGCAACCGTCGAGGTTGGGCCACGACGTGCAGTCGCGGATCAGGATCGACCGATCGAGCAGCCCCTGCCACACGGCGCGCCCGTCGACACCCGTCGGCCGGAACAGGATGAAGTTGGCTTCGCTGGGCCACGTCTCCACGGGGAGGTCGGCGAGGGCGGCGGCGACCTTGCCCCGCTCCTCCACCAACGACGCAACGCGCGCTTCCATCTCCGGCTTGTACTTGAGCGCCAAGCGGCCGGCCGCCTGCTTCACCGCGTCGAGGTGGTACGGCAACGCGACCTTGTGCAACGCGTCGATGAGGGCCGCCGGCCCCACCAGGTAGCCGAGGCGAAACGCCGCCATCGACCACGTCTTGGAGAACGTGCGCACCACCACGAGACCGCGCTCGTCGTCGATCAGCTCCAGCGCCGACCACGGGGCGAACTGGCCGTAGGCCTCGTCGACCACGACAAGACCGGGCGCCGCCGCCAGCACCTTCTCGACGGTGGCGCGCGACTCGGAGCGGCCCGTCGGGTTGTTGGGCGAACACAGGAACGTGATGGTCGGCTGGTCTTGCAGCACCCGCTCGACCTCGCCCCAGTCGAGGGTGAAGTCCGCGTTGCGCTGGCCCTCGAGCACGCCGGTGCCGGTGATGCGGGCGATGTGGGAGTGCAACGCGTACGTCGGCTCGAACACCGCCGCGGTGCGACCCGGCCCCCCGTAGGCGAGGAACAGCGCCTCCAGCACTTCGTTGGAGCCGTTGCCGCAGAAGACCTGATCCGCGCGCACAGCGTGCTGCGCGGCGATGGCATCCCGCAGCGCGGTGGCGGCGCGGTCGGGGTAGCGGTGGTACGCGACCTCGGCCAGCTCCTGCTGCAGGTCTTCTACCCACGCGGGCGGCGGCGGGTAGGGCGACTCGTTGGTGTTGAGGCGCACGTCGACCGATACCTGGGGCGAGTGGTAGCCCTCCATCAGCTCGACGTCGGCCCGCGCCGGCACCAGCTGCGCCATCACGGGCTCCGGCGCATGCGCACCGACTCGGCGTGTGCGGCCAGGCCCTCGCTGTCGGCAATCGCCGCCACGTGCGGCGCCAGCCGCGCCAGCGTGGGCTCGTCGAGCGACACCACGTGGATCTGCTTGAGGAAGTCGTCGACGCGCAGGGCGCTGCCGTAGCGGGCGGACCCGTAGGTCGGCAGCACGTGGCTGGGCCCGGCCACGTAGTCGCCCACGCTGGCCGGCGCGTAGGCGCCCGTGAACACCGCACCCGCGCACTTCACCAGGGGCACGAGGGCGTCGGGGTCGGCCGTCATCAGCTCGAGGTGCTCGGGGGCGATGAGGTTGGACACGGCCAGCGCCTGCTCGGGCCCGTCCACCAGCACGGCGTAGCCGCCGTCAGACAGCGTCGACTCGATCTCGGCTCGGCGGGGCGACTCGGTGACGATGCGCGTGACCGCGTCGGTGATGCGGTCGGCCGCCTCCTCCGACCACGTGATCAGCCACGCCAGCCCGTCGGGGCCGTGCTCGGCCTGCACCACGACGTCGATGGCGGCGTAGTCGACGGGCGTCGTGTCGTCGGCGATCACCACCACCTCCGACGGTCCTGCGAACGAGGTGGGGATGCCGACCGTACCCGCCACTTCGCGCTTGGCCAGCGAGACGTAGATGTTGCCGGGCCCCACGATCACGTCGACGGGCCGGATCGACTCGGTGCCGTACGCCATCGCCGCAATCGCCTGGGCGCCGCCCACCCGGTACACCTCGTCGACGCCGGCGAGGGCGGCGGCCGCCAGGACTTCCGGAGCGACGGTGCCGTCGGGCCGCGGGGGCGTGCAGAGCGCCACCTGTCCGACCCCGGCCACCCGGGCGGGCACCGCGGTCATCAGCACGGTCGACAGGAGCGGCGCCTGGCCGCCTGGGACGTAGCACCCGGCCCGGTCGACGGGGCGGCGCAGCTCGCGCACCACGACCCCGTCCCGCT
>JAFATL010000714.1 GCA_019243975.1 Actinomycetota bacterium
AGGGGGGTGCGCTCGCGGCTGGCGTTGCCCACCGTGATGCAGCGCCCGCGGTAAGCCAACGCGCGCAGGCTGCCCGCCAGGGTCGATCCGCCGACCGGGTCGACGACGAGATCGACGCCGCGGCCGTCGGTCAACGCTCGGGCCGCCTCCGCCGCGTCGTTGTCGCGGTAGTTGATGCCGTGGTCCATGCCGTAGTCAGTGAGGGCAGCGAGCTTCTCGTCGCTCGACGCCGTCGCCAGAACTGTCGCCCCGGCCCGCTTGGCCAATTGAATGGCGGCCAAGCCCACGCCGCCGGCGCCCGCCTGCACCAGCACTGTCTCGCCTGCCTGCAGGCGTCCGAACTCGAACAGGCAGTCGTCGGCAGTGCCGAACGCGACCGGCACGCACGCCACGGCCACGATGTCGGCACCCTCCGGCACAGCCCAGGTGGCGGCAAACGGCACGGCCACCTTCTCGGCGTGGGAGCCGAAGGCCATGGTGGCGACGACCCGCTGTCCGACGGCGGCGCCGTCGGCGGCCGCCTTCTCGCCGACCTGGCTGATCGTGCCCGCGCACTGGTAGCCGACGATGTGGGGATCGCCGGCCATCATCCCGCCGGCCCGATTGAGGACGTCGCCGCCCTCGATGCTCACCGCCTCGACGTCGACGATGACGCCGCTCGAGCGCAGCTCGGGGTCGGGGACGTCCTCGTACTGCAGCACCTCGGGCGGTCCCGTCCGGTGGTAGACGGCGGCCTTCACGTCGCGAACCGTTCCATGCCTCCAGCCTGATGGACGAGGGACTAGAACGTCTAGCGCCATGCGCCGTGACGAACGAGGTCGTAGGTGACGCTCGACGACTGGCGCTCGTGTGTCGACCCGCGAGCGGAGGCGTTCGACCGGTTGGGCGGCGCGTACGACGTGCGGGTGCTCGAGCCGTCGCCGCCGGCGTCCACCGAGCCGCCGGCGTTCGCGGACGATCCGGTGGCCCGCGGCGAGGTCACGCCGGGACGAACCGTCGTCGCCCCCGGCACCACAGGCGACGTCACGTGGGCGACGCTGAGTCGCGGCGATCCCGACCTTGCCCAGTGGTGTGCGGCCCGCTGGCTCGGTCCGTTCCGCCGCCTCGACCGCGCGCCTCGCGGCCTGGCCGAGGCGCGCGAGGCGTGGCACGCGGCGGCCGAGTGGGTCGTGGCCCCTGCCCGCCACGCGGCGACGGGGAAGATCGGCTTGCGCTGGACGCGCGGCGGGTTCGGCACGCCGTTCTTCGCTAACGATCGTCAGGTTCGGGTGGACGGCACCGACGTCGTGCTCGTCGACGACGGCACGGCGCACCGGGCGCCCCTGAAGAGCCTGCGCGACGCGGCTCGGTTCGCGGGCGTGGCCGAGGCACAGTCGACTGGTGCCTATGAGCCGACCACCGACTGGACCGACAACGACGCGCTGCGCATCGACCCGGTTGCCGCCGACTTCCTCGGCCACTGGTTCGGGCTCGGCGCCTCGGTGCTCGAGCAGTTACGCGTCGAAGCGTCTCCGTCGTACGCGTCGTCGCGGGTGCAGCTGTGGCCGGAGCACTTCGACCTGGCCGTCGACATGGGCAACGACTCGAAGGGCAAGCGGGCCAACTACGGCGCGTCCCCGGGCGACGACTTCCACGCCGAGCCCTACTTCTACGTGGGACCGTGGAGTGATGTGCGTCCCGGTGACGACGGCTACTGGAACGAGGAGTTCGGCGCGTCGCTCCCGCTGTCCGCCTTTGTCGACGCCGACAACCAGCGCGAGATGGTGCTGGCGTTCCTGCGCCGGGGGCGCGAGTTGCTCGATGGTTGAGTGAGGGCGCGACTGCGTCTCGACGCGCTGGCGCTGGCAGCGGTAACCGGTTGCGTCACTGGCGCGGCGGTCGCCTTGTTCGAGTGGGTCACGCGTGAACTGCTCTTCCATCGCCTGGCTCGCGCGTCCGAGGGGGTGCAGCTCGTCGCACCGGTGGCCGCGCTGCTCGTTGCCGCCCTGATTCTCCGATGGATCGGTGGCGGGGCCTCGCCGGCAACGGCCGACGAGTACATCCACAACTTCCACCAACACGACGTCCCCCTCGACGCCCGGCCGGCTCCCGCCCGCGTGCTCGCCAGTATCGCCACCCTCGGGCTGGGTGGCGCCATGGGCTACGAGGGCCCGTCGATCTACATCGGCGCCACGCTCGGAGCCCGTCTCCAGGCGCGGCTCGGGCGCTTCTTCGCCGCGAGCGACGCCAAAGTCCTGTTGGTTGCGGGCGCGGCTGCAGGCGTGGCCGCCATCTTCAAGGCGCCCGCCACCGGATTGGTGTTCGCCCTGGAGGTGCCGTACCAGGAGGACTTCGCCCGGCGCATGCTGCTTCCCGCGGGCATGGCCGCGGCGACCAGCTACATCACCTTCGCCGCCTTCCGGGGCACCGAGCCGCTGCTGGCCGTGCGGGGCACGCCCCGCTTCGACTTCCACGATCTCGCCGGCGCGGTCGTGCTCGGCGTGCTGTGCGGCGTGGGCGCGCGTGTGTTCACCACCGGGTTGGCGCTGTCGAAGCGGACGGCGGCCAACTTCCATCCGCTGGTGCGCGCCCTCGTCGCGGGTGTTGGCCTGGCCGGTCTCGTCGCGCTCTCGTACGGCGCGTTCGGTTCCGGGCTGACGTTGGGCGCCGGCTACGACAACGTCACCTGGGCGCTCGACCCCAGGCGGGCCGTCGGGTTGGTGTTGTTGCTGTTCGTCATGCGCGGGGTGGCGACGGTGCTGACGGTCGGCGGCGGGGGAGCGGGCGGGCTCTTCATCCCGTTGGTCATCGAAGGCGCGTTACTCGGGCGCGCCGTGAGCGGGCTGTTCAACAGCGCGGCGTCGGGCAGCACCTTCTTCCCGCTCATCGGCGTGGCCGCCTTCCTCGGCGCGGGCTACCGCGTGCCGCTCGCCGCCGTGGTCTTCACGGCCGAGGCCACCGGCCGCGCCGCGTTCATCGTCCCCGGCATCATCGCCGCCATCGTCGCCCAACTCTTCATGGGCACCGCCTCGGCGTCGCAGTACCAGGTACCGGGCCGCTTCTAGAACGTATGTGCGTGCGCGACAACAGACCTTGCGGTCGGCTTACGAACCGACGGCCCAGGCGACGCCGGCGGCGCCGAGGCAACGACCCTGACAGATCGGGAGCAACTCGAGAAATTCGTCGCCTGCTGTCGATCCGGGGCGTCGGAGTTCGTGTAGAGGTCGAACAGTCCGGCAGGGACATCGATCGGAGGAGCCAGCATGAAGGTCGTCATCAGTGAGTTCACGAGCCTCGACGGGGTCGTGCAGGCGCCAGGCGGGGCGGACGAGGACACCAGCGGCGGCTTCCGCCACGGCGGCTGGTGGATGCCGTACTTCGACCCGGAAGTTATGGGGCCGGTCATCGAGGGGTTCGCCGAACGGTGCGAGGCTTTGTTGCAGGGGCGCCGGACCTACCAGGTGTCGGCCGCTGCGTGGCCGGAGCGGTCGGGTGGCTTCGCCGACTGGATCAACGCTGCGCAGAAGTACGTGGTGTCCGACACTCTCGACGAAGCCGACGTTGCTACCTGGACGCCGACGACGATCATCCCGGTCGCTGACCTCGTGCGCACTGTGTCGGAGCTGCGCGCCCGCGACGGCGGCGATGTTTATGTGTACGGAAGCCTGACGGTGTCGCGCACGCTGCTCGCAGCCGGGTTGGTCGACGAGCTGATCCTCATGGTCGGACCCGTCACCCTCGGCGGAGGGAAGCGCCTGTTCGCTGACAACGGCGAGGCCCGTCGCTTCCGCCTCATCGAGGCCACACCGGCCTCGACCGGCGCGCTTGTCTGCCGCTATCAGCCCCAGGCTTAGGAGTACCCGAGTGGATTCGACTGCGCACCGGACGAGCAACTGGGCCGTCGGTGGTGACAGATTTCGATCTTGGTGGTGCGAGCGGTCGGGACTTCTACGCGAGCAACGCGACGACAGCTGCGACGTCGTCGTCGGACATGCGCCACTCGACGGATGCGGCGTTGGCGGCCACCTGTTCGGGCTTGGTGGCGCCGGCGATGACCGACGCCATCGCCGGTTGGGCGGCGAGCCAGGCCATGGCCAGGTCGAGGAGCGAGTGGCCCCGTTCGGTGGCGAAGGCGCTGAGCTTGTCGACGCGGTCGAAGTTCTTGTCGGACAGGACGCTCGCCACGCGGTCCTCGGGCATGCCCGCCAGCCGCGTGCCTTGCGCCGGCGCCTGGCCTCGCTCGTACTTGCCCGTGAGCAGGCCGCTGGCGAGCGGAAAGTAGGGGAGCAGGCCCAAGCCCTGGCGCTCGCACGCGGGCACGACGTCGTCGAGGGGCTGGCGGTGCAGCACGTTGAAGTAGTTCTGTGCGCTCACGAACCGGGCGTAGCCCTTGTCGTCCGACACCTTGGCGGCGGCGTCGATCTGCTCGCCCGAGAAGTTGGAGTTGCCGATCTCGCGCACCTTGCCGGCCTTCACCAGCGCGTCGAGCGCGCCCAGCGTCTCCTCGATGGCGACCTCGTTGTCGGGCATGTGCTGCTGGTAGAGGTCGATGCGATCGGTGCCCAACCGGCGCAGGCTGCCCTCGACCGCCTCGGTGACCCAGCGGGCGCTGGCGCCCCGGTGCTGCGGGTCGTCGTCGATGGGGGCGCTGAACTTCGTCGCGATCAGCACCTCGTCGCGCGTGCCCTTGAGGACCTGGCCCAGGAACTCCTCCGACTTGGTGCCGCCGTAGACGTCGGCCGTGTCGAAGAAGTTGATACCGGCGTCGAGGGCGGCCGCCACCACCGCCTTGGTCTGCTCGAGATCGCACCGCATCCCGAAGTTGTTGCAACCGAGGCCGACCAGGCTGACCTCCAGCGAACCCAGCTTTCGCATCTCCATGCTCAGATCGTATTGACTCACTGCTCATGGCCGACGAGACGACGCCGCCGGGCCCCCGAGACGGCATCGACCGCATGCAGTGGCTGCTCGACCTCGAGGATCTCGGGGGCGACGCATTCGTGGCCACCACGCCGTCGGACGGGCCCGGGCGCATCTTCGGCGGCCAGGTGGCGAGCCAGAGCCTGCGCGCCGCCACCCTGACCGTCGGCGGCGACCGCCCGCCGCATTCGTTCCACGCCTACTTCATCCGCCCCGGACGCCCCGGCACCCCGATGCGGCTCGACGTCCAACGGTCGCGTGACGGCAAGTCGTTCACCACGCGCCACGTGACCGCCAGCCAAGAGGGCGAGCCCATCTTCGAGCTCATCGCCTCCTTTCACGCCGCGGAGGACGGCGACGACTGGCACATGCCCGCGCCGGCCGACGTGCCCGATCCGGAGACGCTCACCGCGCCCGACTCGCCGTTCACCCGCTTCTTGACGATGAGTCCCCTCGAGGTACGGCCGGTGCGGCGCGTGGCACCGAATGAGTTCCCGATGATCCACCCCTTCTGGGTGCGGGCCCGCAACCCGTTGCCGGACGACCAGGCGCTGCACCGCTGCGTGTTGGCGTTCATGTCCGACATGGGTGTCGTCGGCAGCGCGCGCGGCCCGGAGTCAACGCTGCCCCGCATGTTCATGGGCGCCAGCCTCGACCACGCCGTGTGGTTCCACCGCCCCTTCCGCGCCGACGAGTGGTTGCTGTTCGACGTGAAGCCGACCACCAACTTCGGCGCCCGCGGCTTGGCCCAGGGCACCTTCCACTCACGTGACGGCGTCCTCGTCGCCTCGATGATGCAAGAGGCGCTGCTGCGCTCGACCGGTCGGGTGCCGCTCCCTTAGGACGGCTTGGCGATGGCGAAGAACAGCCGCGCCTCGCACGTCTTGTCGCCGTTGACGGTTGCTACGCCCCGGCCCCACCCGCCGCGTGAGCTCAAGCGCTCGAGCGTGACGTCGAGCACCAAGTCGTCGCCGGGCGACACGATGCGGCGGAAGCGCACGTCTTCGACGCCGCCGAACAACGGCAGCGTGCCCGCGTAACGCTCGTCTGACAGTAGGGCGATGCCGCCGGCTTGGGCGAGCGCCTCCAGCTGGATCACACCGGGGAAGATCGGATTGCCGGGGAAATGACCGGCGAGGAACGGCTCGTCGCCCTTCACGCGGTAGCGAGCCCGGACCGACTCACCCGGCTCCAATGCATCGACCGCGTCGACGAACAGAAATGGCGGCCGGTGCGGGAGCAGACCCACCGCGTCAGCAAGAGAGATCACGCGACGTCGGTACTACGCCGGGCCGTGTCCCGACGCAAGGCAGCCCGCTCGGAACGGGTGCCCTCGTCGGCCAGCTCCTTGGTGAGCTTCTCCAATGCCACGCGCTGGAAGTTGTAGGCGATCAGCTCGCTCACCGCCTGCAGCATGAGACGGAACGACGCCACCATGCGCGTCGCCTCCTCTTTCTGCGACAGGTGTGACGTGAGCAACGGCTCTCGCACGTAGCGCAGGAACAGGTCGACGGCACCTTTGGCGACGGCGTCGTTCGCCTCCAGCTGCACGCGCGCAACGTCCATGAACTCTTCCATCGGGACGCCGCCACCGATGAGGCTGAGCAGCATTTTCACCGCACGCACATCAGCGGACGTAAAACGCGGCTCGCCCGTGATCATGTCGGGACGGATGATCCCCGACGCCTCGAGCGAGCGCAGTACGGCCGGTGGCACGCGTGTGCGCTCGGCCAGATCGACCAGGCTCAACGTCTCACCGGCGACAAGAACCGCGTCGGGAAGGCGCGGCACGCCGGCTGCCGGCGCCTCGGTCAACATCGACGCGATGGCGCGCAGCGAATGTCCCCGCGCTTTCAGGTCACGGATGCGTTTCAGCCGATCCAAGTGGGTAGTGCCGTACAGCGCTACTCGCCCCTCGTGTCGAGGCGGCGGGAGC
>JAFATL010000019.1 GCA_019243975.1 Actinomycetota bacterium
ACCCGGTTCGCCGAAGAGATCGCGGGTGACCCGCTGATCAACTTCGTCGAGCGTGGCGACCAGGTGCAGGTCCTCACGTTCCCCGACGAGCCGTTCGCCTCGTACTTCAGCGGCAACACCGTCCAGATCTGCCCGGTCGGAGCCCTCCTGGCGTCGCCCTACCGCTTCCGCGCCCGGCCGTGGGACCTCGAGCAGGTCGAGAGCTCGTGCACGTCGTGCGCGGTCGGCTGCCGCGTCGCCGTGCAGTCGTCGGGCAACCACCTCACCCGCTACCTCGGCATCGACAGCGAGCCCGTGAATCACGGGTGGCTGTGCGACAAGGGCCGCTTCGACTTCGAGGCCGTCAACAGCGAGGACCGCTTGGCGTGCCCGAAGGTCCGCAAGGGCGACCAGCTGGTCGACGCCACGTGGGGCGAAGCGCTCGCCGCCGCGTCCGAGGGTCTCAACAACGTCAAGACGCTGCACGGGCCCGAGCTCATCGGCGTGATCGGTGGGGCCCGCCTGGCCAACGAGGACGCCTACGTGTGGGCGCGCGTGGCCAAGGCCGTGCTCGGAACCGACAACGTCGACTGCCAGCTGGGCGACGGGCTGCCCGCCGAGGTCGTGCTCGGGTTGCCCCGCGCCACCATCGACCAGGCCACCGCCGCCCCTGCGGTCGTGCTGCTGGGGCCGGATCTCAAGGAAGAGCTCCCGGTGCTGTACCTGCGCCTGCGGGCGGCTGCCCTCGAGCAGAACCTGCCGATCATCGAGCTCACGCCCAAAGCCACCGGCATGACGCGCTACGCGGCTCACTCGCTCGCCTACCGGCCCGGCGAAGCCGCCGCGTTGGCGCGCGCCTTGGTCGACGGCGGCAACGGCGACGTGGCCGGCGTGCCGGCGGCGGCCATCGAGGCGGCGCGCGCCGCCCTGGTGCCGGGCACGGTCGTCGTGCTCGGGCGCCCGTCGCTGGCGGAGTCGCCCGCATCGATCACCGAAGCGGCGGCGATCCTCGCCGGCGGGCTCCAAGACGTGCGCTTCCTGTCCGCGCTGCGGCGGGCCAACGTGCACGGCGCTCTCGACATGGGCTTGGCGCCGGGCGTGCTGCCGGGCCGCATCAGCCTCGACGAGGGGCGGGCGTGGTTCGAAGCAGCGTGGGGCGCGCTCCCCAACGATCGCGGTCTCGACTGCGGCCAGATGCTGCAGCACGCGGCCGACGGTCGGATGCAGGGCCTGGTGCTGCTCGGCGCCGACCCGCTCCACGACCACCCCGACCACGGGCTGGCCAAGCGCGCCCTGGCCGGGGCCGGCTTCGTGCTGGCCGTCGACACGTTCCTCAACGACTCCGTACGTGAGTACGCCGACGTCGTGCTCCCGGCTGCGACCTACGCCGAGCGGGGCGGCACCACCACCAACCTCGAGGGCCGCATCTCGCGGTTGAGCCAGAAGATCGTGCCGCCCGGCGTGGCGTGGCCCGACTGGATGATCGCCGTCGAGCTCGCTGCGCGCGTCGGTGGCGAGCTGCCGTACGAGAGCACCGACCAGATCTGGGACGAGATCCAGACGGTCGCGCCGTCGCACATCGGCATCGGCCGACCGTTGCTCGGTGAGCGCCGCTACCGCGACGGCATCGTGGCGCCGCTGAGCGACGACTCGCTGCCGCCCGAACCGCCGCCCATCGATCCTGAAGCCGACCCCGGCATCCTCGAGGTCGAGGAGCACGGCCAGCCCGAGATGAGCCCGGCCCCGCCGCCCGACGAGCCCGAGGAGCCGGCCCCCGCGCCGGAGCTGCCGGTGCCGTCGCTGCTGCAGTTCGCGGCCGTACCCGGCCAGCCCCAGGTACCTGCGCTCGACGCGTATTCGCTGCGGCTGGTGTCGAGCCACGTGCTCTACGACCAGGGCACGCTCGTGCAGTCGTCGCCGTCGTTGGCGCACCTGGCACCCGGCGGCAAGCTGCACGTCAACCCCCACGACCTCGACCGCCTCGGCGTGGGCACGGGCGGGTGGGTGCGCATGACGTGGTCGACAGGCTCGGAGTCGATCG
The DNA here is from genome assembly GCA_019243975.1 of Actinomycetota bacterium. Taxonomy (GTDB): domain Bacteria; phylum Actinomycetota; class Acidimicrobiia; order Acidimicrobiales; family JAFATL01; genus JAFATL01. The sequence continues at coordinate 2,021 of JAFATL010000019.1, forward strand.
AAGTCGTCGCTGACACCGGCGTGCCCCGCGGTTCGGCATGGCTGCCGTTCGACGTGGGCGGTCCCGCCGCCGGCGACATCATCGACGCGTCCGCCGCCGTCAACGACGTGCGAATCGAGACGGTTTCGTGATCCACCTTCTCGCCGCCGGCGATCCGCTGTTCTCCAAGGGCGTCGACCTCGGCGTGGTGCTGATCGTGATCGCCAAGACGCTCGTCACGTTCGGCATCCTGCTGGTCTCGGTGCTGCTCATGATCTGGTTCGAGCGCAAAGCGCACGCCGACATGACCAACCGCGTCGGCCCCGACCGGGCCGGCCCGCACGGCGTGCTGCAGACGCTCGCCGACGGCATCAAGTTCATCATGGGCAAGGAAGACCTTTTGCCCGAGCGCGCCGACCGCCGCATCTTCCGCTTGGCGCCCTACTTGTCGGCGGTCCCCGCGTTCCTTGCCTTCTCGATCGTTCCGATCGGCGGCACCTTCACCATCGCCCACCACACCACGCGGCTCCAGCTGGCCGACCCGCCCATCGGCATCCTCTTCCTGCTGGCCGTGTCGTCGATCGCCGTCTACGGCGTGATGCTGGCGGGGTGGTCGTCGGGGTCGAAGTACCCGCTGCTCGGGGCGGTGCGGGCATCGGCCCAGATGGTGTCGTACGAGGCGGCGCTCGGGTTGTCGACCGCAGCCGTCGTGTTGGCGACCGGTTCGCTGGCGATCAGCGACATCGTGACGCAGCAGGGCAACGGCATCCTCAACTGGAACCTCATCCGCCTCGGCGTCGTGCCGTTCGTGGTGTTCCTCATCGCCGCCACCGCCGAGACCAACCGGCCGCCCTTCGACCTGGTCGAGGCCGAGCAGGAGCTGGTCGGGGGCTTCCACACCGAGTACTCGTCGGCCCGGTTCGCCATGTTCTACCTGGCCGAGTTCATGAACACGATCACGATGTCGGCGATCGTCGTCACGCTGTTCCTCGGCGGCCCCCACGGCCCGGCGCCGCACTTCCTGCACGCGCTGTGGCCGATCGTCTGGTTCTTCGTGAAGCTGCTGGTGTTCCTCTTCGTGCAGGTGTGGCTGCGCGCCACCCTGCCCCGGTTCCGCTACGACCAGCTGATGGACCTGGGTTGGAAGGTGCTGATCCCGCTCTCGCTCGGGTGGCTCCTGATTCTCGCGACGCTGCGGCTCGACAACCGGTGGTACGGGGTGATCGCCGGCCTGGTGGGCGTAGTGGCGTGGATGATCCTCGTGCGGGCGATCGACGTGGGTCGGGCCCGCATGGCCGACCCCGCT
>JAFATL010000121.1 GCA_019243975.1 Actinomycetota bacterium
GGCGTAAGGTCACGCGGACACCGTAGACAGGGGACACATGGATTTCGGGGCCATCTACGCCGAGACGCGACAGCGCATTGCCGAGCTCACGTCGGGTCTGTCAGACGAGCAGCTGGACACGGAGGCGCCGGCCACGCCGGGTTGGCGGGTGCGCGACATCGTGAGCCACCTCACCGGCGGGGCGGCCGACTTCATCACCGGCAACATGGAAGGCGCGGGCGGTGAGGCGTGGACGGCCGCGCAGGTGGAAGCGCGTCGCGCTACCCCGCACCACGACGTGATCGCCGAGTGGGAGAAGGTCGCGGCCCAGATCGAGCCCGCGTTCGAGGGCGGGCCGCCGCAGATGGGCTTCCTCATTGCCGACATCGGCGAGCACGAGCACGACATCCGCGGCGCCATCCGCCAGGCTGGTCACCGCGACAGCGCCGCCGTGCAGGCGGGGACGCAGGTGATGACCGGCGGCGTCGACCGCATGCTGAAAGGCGCCAACCTCGGCCTGCGCATCCGCAGTGGCAACCAGGAGTGGGAGCTGGGCGCCGGCGAGCCGGGCGCGACCGTCACCGTCGATCCGTTCGAGTTGTACCGGGCGCTGGCGGGCCGCCGTAGCCCGCAGCAAGTCGCGCAGTGGAAGTGGGACGGCGACCCCAGTCAGTACTTCGGGCTGATGTCGGTGTTCCCCCTCCGCGCCACCGACCTCGTCGAGTAGCTACGACGCCTTGCGGCGGGCGGCGGTCTTCTTGGCCGCCGCCTTCTTCGGGGCGGCGCGCTTCTTGGTGGCCCGCTTGGCGGTGCCGCGACTGGGCTTGGTGCCGGAGCGGGCTTCGTTGAGGCTGGCTTCCAGCGCGGCCATGAGGTCGACGATGGGCGCCTTCTTCTCCTCGGACGGTTCGCTCACCAGCGCGTCGCCCTTCGACTTCTTCTTGATCAGGTCGAGCACGCGTTCGCGGTAGTCGTCCTCGTACTTCTCGGGCTTGAAGTCGGTGGCCAGCGACTCGATGAGCCGCTGCGCCATCTGCATCTCCTTGGACGACGGCTTGGCCGCGTTGCCCGTCGGCACGTCGTCGAAGTCGCTGACGGGAACGACCTCGTCGGCGAAGTTCATGGTGTTGAGCATGAGCGCGTGGTCCATGGGCCGGATGGCGGCGAGGTACTGCTTGGTGCGCAGCACCACCCGCCCGATGCCGACCTTGCCCGCGTCGGCCATGGCGTCGTGCAACAACCGGTACGGCTTCTCGCCCCGTTTGTCGGGCACCAGGTAGTACGTGGCGTCGAAGTAGATGGGGTCGATGTCGTCGAGGTCGACGAAGTCTTCGATGTCGATCGTGTGGGTCGCTTCGGGGTCGAGCGCCTCCAGCTCGTCGGGCTCGATCATCACGTAGTGGCCCTTGCTCAGCTCGTAGCCCTTGACGATCTCCTCCCAGGGGACCTCCTTGTCCTCCTTCGAGCAGACGCGCTTCTGCTGGATGCGGGCGCCGTCCTTCTCGTGCAGCTGGTGGAAGTGGATGTCCTGCTTGCGGACGGCGGTGTGCAGCTTCACGGGCACGTTGACGAGGCCGAAGCTGATGGCGCCGCTCCAAATGGCTCTGGGCATGCCCAGGTTGTTCCCGCTCAGGGCTCCCGGCGAACGTCCTTGGCGGCCTTGTCGTCCCGCAAACCCTTGTAGGACGGGGCCCGCAGCGTGTGGTTGTGGGTCCACTCGAGGAACTCGACCTGGCCCACCAGCTCGGGCTCGAGGAAGTGGGCCTTGCGGTAGGGGATGTGGTCGTCGAACGGGTTGGTGTCGCGCGCCAGAGGGGCGAAGCGCGTGGCCAGGTCGCGCAAGGTGGCGTCGGTGAACCCGGTGCCGACCTTGCCGGCGAAGCGCAGCTCGTCGTCGTCGTCGTAGTACCCGACGAGCAAGGCGCCGATGCGCCCCTCGCGATTGCCCTCGCCCTCCATCCAGCCGCCGATGACCAGCTCCTGGTTGCGCTGGTTCTTGATCTTGATCCATTGCCGCGTGCGCTTGCCCGGCTCGTAGATGCTGTCGAGCTTCTTGGCGACGATGCCTTCGAGGCCGCGCGCCTTGCTCGCCTCCTGCAACGCGGCGCCGTCACCGACGTGGCTGGTGGGCGTCTGCCAGCCGGGACCGGCGAGGCCGAGGCCTTCGAGCAGGACGCGCCGCTCGCGCAGCGGCATCGACATGGTGCTGGTGCCGTCGAGCCACAGCACGTCGAACAGCATGTAGACGACGGGCGTCGTCTCCATGAGGCGGCGCACTTCGATGGGGTTGCCCACGTGCATCCGCGACTGCAGCACGCCGAAGCTGGGGTTGCCGTCGTCGTCGAACGCCACCACTTCGCCGTCGAGCAACACCTGCCGGCCGCCCAACACGTCGAGGAGGCCGTGCATCTCGGGATACCGCGGCGTGATGTCGTTGAGGTTGCGGCTCTCCATGCGGAGTGTGCCGTCGTCGATGTAGGTGAGCACGCGTACGCCGTCCCACTTCACCTCGAACGTGTAGGCGTCCTCGTCAGCCGGCAGCTTGCCGGTGACCGCCGCCATGGGCACGATCTGGGGGATGTGGCGCGCCATGTTGCGCTACGGCTGCACGACCACCAGGCGCAGCTCGGTCATCTCGTGCACTGCGTAGGC
>JAFATL010000180.1 GCA_019243975.1 Actinomycetota bacterium
GCGCAACAAGGCGAGGACTTGGTCTGCACATCGAAACGCGCCAACGGCGACGTGGTCGTCGGCGGCGCCGACCGCGAACTGCGCGTCGCCGTGCTGCACAACCAGCGGCGGGAGCGTTGTGGTGGGCCAGACGCGCACGGCCGCCGCAGTGGTGCTGGTGGTCGACGGCAGGGTCGACGGGGCCGGACGGAAGCGCCGCGTGCTTTGGGCAGCCGCAACGACACGAGGTGTCGTTGGGCGTGCCCAAAAGGCGACGGCGACGGCAATCACGATCACCAGGACGGAGGCCGCGACCAACGGCCCGCGGCGCCGGCGCTCGGGGGGTGCGGCCAGGCGAATGCGGAGCGCCTCGAGCGACATGACAAGACATGAAATATCATGAAACTGTGCCTAACACAACCCCATAGAAGCCGGCACGGCGCCCCGACCCTCGACGGCAGTGGCGGCGGCCCGGGCGGTGACGACGCGGGTGCGGGCCACACCCGGGACGGCGGGCGAGAACGGGTACCGCACGTTGGCGTGGACGGTCACGCACACCTGGCGGCCCGCGACCGTCACGTCGGGCGGACCGACCAGGTCGAGACCCGCGCCCCGGCCCGTCACCGCGTCGGCCACCACGGCCGTGACCCGCGCTGGGTCGAGCGACAACTTTCCGGTGCCGTAGAAGGCCCCTTCGCTGAGGGCGGCGCCGGCGGCGTCGTTGGCGGCCGCCGCGGCCAGGTCACCCGCCTGGCGTTGGGCGAGGAACACCACGGCCGAGTCGACGGCGATGGCAGCCAAGGCGATGAGCACCAGCACCGCCGCCGGCACGAGCATCAACACCGACCCGCGCTCGCGCCGTTCGCCCCGCTCCCCCCGTCGCTTCTTTGCAGCACATTGCCTATGCGGCAAGGTTCTGCAAAGAAGCGGGCTGTTAGGCACAGCGGGCGGTCCCGGTCAGGCCGGCTCGGTATGGGTCGACGACCTCCGAGTGGCGCGCCGCGGCGGTGAATCCCGTGCCGGTGTGCGCCATCCACGGCAGGACCAGCACGGGAACCGGATACGTCACCTCGATCGTGACGCGGTCGCACCGACTGAACGCGCCCGACAGTACGCGCACCGTCATGCGCGACACGTCTCGACCGTGCCCGCGCATCGAGTCCTCGGCCGCCTGCCGCGCCGACGTCAGCGCATCCCCTGCGTTCGGCGCCTCGACGTAGGCGCGTGCCGCTTCCCGCGCCGCCGAGGCGGCGGCGAACTTGGCGTCGATCACGCCCCACGCGTTCACCACGACCAGCGTCCCGACCACGAACACGAGCACGCCGAAGATCACCGCCTCGAGGCCACCGACCTGGCCTGACTCGTCGCGCCTCACCGGACGCGCTCGACGCGGACGCGCACGGTGCGGTCGACGGTGTCGATGCCGAGGGCGTGCTTGAACACGGGCGGCAGCAGGCTCGGGTTCTGCACCTTCACGCGCAGTTGGACGACGTCGTTGTCGACGGCCCACGTGAACGTCGCCCCGTCGGCGTACTGCCCGAGACCGGCGCGGGCCTGCGACTCAGCGACGACGACCGCACCGGCACCGCTGTCGGCGCCGGCGACGACGCGCGCCGCGTCGTAGGCAACCGCCGTCACCGTCGAGCGCGCGTAGAGGTCGAACAGCACCTGCGTCGCCAGCATGAGCAGCACGAGGAACACCAGCACCCCCGCCAGCGTGGAGACGAGCCCCGTGCCGTCCTGCCGCGCCCGCCGGCGCCATCGCCTACTTGCCGATCTGGTCGACCTGGGTGTCGACATGGCTCTGGGCGTGCCCGAGCGTGAGCTTGAAGCCCGCCCACATCAGGGCGCCGAGGAACGCCATCACGAGCACTGCGATCGCAGCACTGATGACGCCTTCGCCGCGCTCGTCGGGCGAGATGCGCGCCGCCAGCGCGTGCACCGTCGCGTCCCGAGCCGTGCGCTGCCAGATGTACGCCTGCAGCAGCTTGTCGTTCACGGTCCCTCCTTGGTCACGACCCCGAGAACAGCCTCAGGGCCTCGATGAACGGAATTGCGAGAAAGATCACGCCGGGGATGAGCGTGGCGACGGTGACGGGCACCCACACCTGCTGGGCGCGCTTGTCCATGATCTCGATGAGCCGGCGCTGCGCGTCGGCGCGGATGGACCGCGCTTCGTCGGAGATCAGGCGGCCCAGGTCACTGGTCTCGCCCTCGAGCGCCAGCACGGCGACGAGACGGTCAAGGGCGGGGACGTTGGCGACCTGCGACCACTCCCGCAGCGCGGTGACGGCGGGGACGCCTTGTTGCATGCGGCTGACGACGGCGTTGAGGTCGCGGCCGCACGCGCCGTGCCCGCGTCCGGCCAGCCGCTGCAGCGCGGCGCCCAGCGAGTAACCCGCCGACAACAGCATTGCCAGCTGCTCGCTCACCACCGGCAGCTCGAGGAACACCCGGCGCTGCCAGTCGGCGGACGCGGTGGCCAGCTGTTGCTCGACGACGAGGAACGCCAGCAGGGGCGCGCCAACGGCGACGAGGAGGCCGACCAGCGGCGAGAAACCCAGGGCGAAGGCAGCCGCCACGCCGAGGCCGAACGCGCCCGTCGCCCAGCCGACCTGGCGGACGCGGAAGGCGGTGACGTCGAGCGGTGAGTGCACGCGCTGGAGCCGCGTGGCCAGGTCCTCGTTCACGCCGAACGCCTTGGCCACGGTCTGGCCGAGGGAACGACACAGCGGACCGACGACGTCGGCGAACGACTCGACGGACAGCAGCCCGCCCGACCGTCGCACGGCCGAGGGGTTGGGCGCGTACGGGCGCAGACGCTCGATGAGCGGCACCCGGCTGAACCAGCGCACGCGGCCGAGCACGAGCGTCGTGCCCGCCCACAGCCCGACGGCCGACAACAGCAGGAGGCGGCTCATCGGAACACCCGGTCCTCTTCGGGCAGCTTCATCAGCCGGCCCGACCACAGCCAGCAGGCGACGACGACGAGGATGCCGGCGACCACCGCGGTCTGGCCCATCGCCGTGCGGTAGGCGTCGCGGCCGGAGCCGATGGCCAGGCCGGCCAGCGCCATGCCGACGGGCACCGCCAGCACGAAGCGGCGGGCGAAACGCACACCGGCCTGCTTGGCCCGCGCGTCCTTGCGGCCCTGCAGGTCGCGCGTGCGGTCCTCGACCAGGGCCGCCAATCGGCGGTCGAGGTCGGTGCCCCCGATTTCGTGGGCGACCAGCAGGGTCTCGAGGGTGGCGTCGGCCGTCGGGTCGGCCAGGCGGTCCTTCAACACGACGACGGTGCGGTTGAAATCCGTCGCCAACAGCCACTCGCGTTCGGCCGCCTCGAACGCCTCGCGCATCTCGAACGGCCCCCGCCGCCCGACCTCGAACAACGCCTGGGGCACCGAGCGCCCGAGCGACCCTGTCTGCAAGCGGATTTCCTCGATCAAGCGGGGCCACGACTCGGCCGCGTGGGCCCGCCGGTGCTGGCGCTTGGTGCGGTATGACGCCAGCGGCAGGGTGGCGGCGAAGAGGCCGCCCACGACGGCGGGCAGCGCGGCGCCGAAGAGCATGAACACGAGCAGGAAGCCGAGGG
>JAFATL010000187.1 GCA_019243975.1 Actinomycetota bacterium
TCGAGCAGATCGCCGTGCACTTGCGCGCGGCCGGGTGGACGGCGCGAGTCGTGGTCGACGACAACGCTTTGGTCGACCGCGAAGCGGCCTACCGGGCTGGGCTGGGCTGGTACGGCAAGAACACCAACCTGCTGCTCGACGGGCAGGGGTCGTGGTTCGTGCTGGGGTCGGTCGTCACCGACGCGCCCCTGCCGGCGACGGGCCCGCCCCGCGCCGACGGGTGCGGGCCGTGCACCCGCTGCCTGAACGCGTGCCCCACCGGCGCGCTGGTGGCACCGGGAGTGCTCGACGCCCGCCGCTGCCTGGCCTGGCTGCTGCAGGCGACAGGTCCGTTCCCCCGCGAGTACCGGGAGGCGCTGGGCGGCCGCGTCTACGGGTGCGACGACTGCCAGGAGGTGTGCCCGCCCAACCGCGCCCTCGACCGCGTCGACCCGGCACCGCCGGCGGAGGCCGACGCGCAGGCGCACGTCGACCTGCTCGCACTGCTGTCGCTCGATGACGCGTCGCTCATGCGGGACGTCGGTCGTTGGTACGTGCCCCGGCGCGAGGCGCGTTACGTGCGCCGCAACGCGTTGGTGGCGCTCGGCAACGTCGGCAACGGCCGCGACCCGGCCGTGGTCGACGCCTTGCGGCGGTGCCTGGCCGACGACGATGCCATCGTGCGCGGCCATGCGGTGTGGGCGGCCGCCCAGCTCGGGCGCCACGACCTGTTGGCAACGCTGGTCGACGAGGATGACCCCGACGTGCGGGCCGAGCTGGCGGCGGTCGGCAACTGACCCGACTGCTGGTCGCCAATGACTTCCCGCCCAAGGTCGGCGGCATCCAGTCGTATCTGTGGGAGCTGGTCCGGCGCCTGCCGCCCGACGAGATCGTGGTGCTCACCACCGCCCACGCCGACGCGGCGGCATTCGACGCGGCCCAACCGTTCCGCATCGAGCGCGTCAACGGGGCCGTCCTGTGGCCGACGCGCGCCTTGGCGCGACGCATCAACGCGCTGGCCGACGAGGTGTTCGCCACGTCGTTGATCATCGACCCGCCCATGCCCCTCGGCCTGCTGCACAGCCGGTTGAAGAAGCCGTACTCCGTGGTCCTGCACGGCGGGGTGGTGGGCCAAGCGCGGCCGCCCATCCTCCGCCAGCTCCTCGCCCCGGTCTTGCGCGGCGCCCGGCACATCATCACCGCCGGCCAGTTCCCGGCGGACGAAGCTCGGCGCGCCGTTGGCGCGTCGCTTCCCCCCGTGACTGTCGTCCCGCCCGGCGTCGACAGCACCCGATTCCACCCGCTCGATGACGACGCCCGGGCCAAGGCGCGCGCCGCCTTCGGCCTTCCGCCCGACGCACTCGTCGTCGGGAGCGTCAGCCGGCTCGTGCCGCGCAAAGGCATGGACGTGCTGATCGAGGCGGCGGCTCGACTGGCGCCCGACCATCCCAACTTGGTCGTCGCCATCGCGGGCAGCGGACGCGACCGCACACGTCTCGATCGGCTGGTGGCGCGCACGGGCGCGCCGGTGCGCATGCTTGGCCGCATCGACGACGCGCAGCTGGCGCCGTTCTACGGCTGCGTCGACGTGTTCGCCATGCTGTGTCGCAATCGCTGGCGCGGTATGGAGCAGGAGGGGTTCGGGATCGTGTTCATGGAGGCGGCCGCCTGTGGCGTGCCCCAGGTGGCGGGCGACAGCGGGGGCGCCGCCGATGCGGTGGACGACGGCGTCACCGGTTTGGTGGTGCGCCACCCCCACGACGTGAACGAGGTGACGACGGCCATCGCGTCGCTGCTCGGCGACGACGAACGCCGACGCGCGATGGGCCAGGCCGCCCGCGCGCGCACCGTCGAGCAGTTCGACTACGACCAGCTGGCGGCCCGGCTCGACGACGTGTTGCCGTGACCGAGCCCATCACCGACCCCGCCGCCGCCAACATCGATCGGGCCGCCTTGTGGGGCACCGGTGTATTCGTTGTCACCAACGTGCTGGCCGCGCTGGTGAAACAGGTCCAGCTGGTGGCGCTGGTGGTCGACCTTCTGCTGTTCGTGGGCGGCACCGGG
>JAFATL010000190.1 GCA_019243975.1 Actinomycetota bacterium
AACGTGGACTTCCCCGCACCGGTCGGCCCGACCAGCGCCAGGCGTTCGCCCACCGCCACCGTGAGGTCGACGTCGTGCAGCACCTGGTTCTTGCCGTCGTAGCTGAAGCCGAGGTTGCGGGCCTCAATCACGCCCGACGCGGGCAGGTCGACGGCGGCGGCCCGCTCCTGCACCGGCGACGGCGTGTCGAGCAGGCCGAACAGCTTGTTGAGGGCCGCCCCCGCCGACTGCACCAGGTTGAACATCTGGCTGAGCTGCTGCACGGGCTCGAACAGGTTGGCGAGGTACAGCACGAACGCCGCCACCGTGCCGAGGGACACGTCGCCCCGGTGCACGAGCAAGCCGCCCAGGCCGACGACGGTGGCCGTCGTGCCGATGCCGGCCAACTCGATCACGGGGAAGTACTGGGCCGAGATCTTGGTGGCGTGGAGGTTGGCGTCGAGCTGGGCCCGGTTGTGGCGCGAGAAGCGCCGCACCAGGGTGTCCTCCCGGCCGAACGCCTGGATGACACGGACGCCTGACAGGCCCTCCTGCAGTGTCGACAGCGTCTGGCCGATGCGGTCGCGCACCACCAGGTAGGCCTGATTGGAGCTGCGCTGGAAGCGCACGCTCGACACGATCACGATCGGGAGCGCGACGAGGCAGATCAACGCCAGCAGCGGCGACATCGCCAGCAGGACGACGATCGAGAACACCAGCAGCAGCCCGTTGGTCACGAACATCACGAGGCCCTGCTGCACCAGCTCCTGCAGCGCGTCCATGTCGGACGTCATGCGAGCGACCAGCCGGCCGGTCTGCTCGCGGTCGAAGAACCCCATCGACATCGCCTGCATGTGATCGAACACGCGCACGCGCATGTCGCGGAGGAACTTCTCGCCCACCCGCGTCACCATCAGGATCTGAAAGCGGGACGAGAAGAACGCCAGGATGGCGACGAAGATGAACGCGATGGCGGCCCGGTCGAGCACCGCCCCGCTGGGCGGCCGCACCCGCAGGCCGTGGTCGATCGCGTACCGCAGCAGGAACGGCCCGGCCAGGGTGCACAACGTCCACAGCATCATGACCACGACCGCCACCGACACCTCGACCCGGTAGGGCCGCAACAACCGGAAGGCGCGCCGCATCACGCGCCGCGCTTCCTCCCGGCTGAGCTTGTCGTCCTCGTCGACGGCGGCCCCCCGCATCCAGGCCATTAGACGGCCACGTCCTCGGCGGCCATGGCCGCCGCGTCGCGCTCGGCCGCCGCGTCGCGCTCGGCCGCCTGGGCCAACACGTGGCGGTACGTCGCGTTGGTGGCCAGCAGCTCCTCGTGGGTGCCCTCGGCCACGACCTTGCCTTCGTCCATGAGCACGACGCGGTCGGCCAGGGCGATGGTGGCCGGGCGGTGGGCGATGACGATGGTGGTGCGACCCTCCATCACGTCGGCCAGGGCGGCGCTGATCTCGTGCTCCTTGGTGGGGTCGACCGACGACGTGGCGTCGTCGAGGATCAGCACGCGCGGGTCGGCGAGGATGGCCCGGGCCAACGCGATGCGCTGGCGCTGGCCGCCCGACAGCGAGAAGCCCCGCTCGCCCATCAAGGTGTCGTAGCCCTCAGGCAGCTCGACGATGAAGTCGTGGGCGCCCGCCCGCCGGGCCGCCCACTCCACCCGCTCCTGCGGGGCGTCGGGCTGGGCAAAGGCGATGTTGGCCCGCACCGAGTCGGTGAACAGGAACGTGTCTTCGAACACGATGCCGACGGCTTGGCGCAGCTCCTTCACCTTCAGCTCGCGCACGTCGACGCCGTCGAGCTTCACCGACCCGCTCACGACGTCGTAGAAGCGCGGGATCAGACGGGCCACCGTCGTCTTGCCGCAGCCGGTGGCACCGACGAGGGCGACTGCTTCACCGGGACGCACGAGGAGGTCGAGCCCGTCGAGCACCGGGTGGGCGGCGCCCGGCACGTAGCCGAAGGTCACGTGGTCGAAGCGCACTTCGCCCGCGCCCGGCGGCAGCGGAACGGCGCCGGCCTTGTCGACGATCGCCGGCGCGGTGGCGAGGATCTCGTGCACCCGCTCG
>JAFATL010000191.1 GCA_019243975.1 Actinomycetota bacterium
GTCGACCGCGCCACGCTCGGCAACCCGGGCAAGTACTCGTTCTGCTTCGCCGAGGACGAGGAAGGTTCGCCGTGGGAGTCGTTGTCGGTCGAGCGGGGGTTCTCGCCCGACGCCACCACGGTGACGTTGTTCGCAGGTGAAGGCCCGCGCGGGATCGTCGATCAGCTGTCGCGCACGCCCGCGTCGCTCGCGCGCAGTCTCGCCGCCGGGCTGCAATCCGTGGCCCACCCGAAGTTGGTGCTCGGCTTCGACGCCGTGCTCGTCGTGTCACCTGAGCATGCGCGCGTGTTCGCCGCAGGCGGATGGGACAAGGCACAGCTGCGCAAGGAGCTGTTCGAGCTCCTCACCCGCCCGGGCGCCGAGCTGATCCGGGGTGCGGGCGGCATCACCGAAGGCCTGCCCGAGGCGTTCAAGGACGCCGCCCTTCCGAAGTTCCGTCCCGATGGCTTGCTGATCGTGCACGCCGGCGGGCGGGCCGGCTTGTTCTCGTCCATCATCGGCGGGTGGGTCAACGGGGAGACGGGCAGCCAGCCCGTGACCATGGAGGTGAAGGCGTGAGCACACGAGTGGTCCTCGATCCCACGGGCGAGCTCGAACCCGTCGAGCGGGCGCTGAGCCAGCGACCGCCGTCGCTCGAGGGCGCCCGCATCGCGCTACTCGACATTTCCAAGGCGCGCGGCGACGTGTTCCTCGACCGGTTGGAGGAGCTGTTGGTCGAGCGCGGCCTCGAGGTGCAGCGCTACTCGAAGCCCACGTTCACCAAGCCCGCACCGATCGACCTGCGCCACGAGATCGCCACGCAGTGCGACGTGGTGATCGAGGCCCTCGCCGACTGAGGCTCGTGCACGTCGTGCAGTGTGCACGACATCGCCGACCTCGAGTCCCGCGGCGTGCCGGGCGTGTTCGTCGCGTCCACCGAGTTCATCGAAGCGGCGCGGGCCCAGACGATCGCGCTGGGCCTCGAACCGGCCAGCGTGTTCGTCGCCCACCCCATCCAGGACCGTACCGACGACGAGATGCGCGCCCTGGCCGACGCCGCCGTCGATGAGATCCTCAGCCGGGTGACACAACCCGGCTGAAGCGAAACACCGGCACGGTCCGACCCGCCCGGCGCTGGAACGTCTCCAGCTCGGGCCACTTCGCCGTCAACGTGGCCCACGCCGCGCCGCGGTCGTCGCCCAGGCACTCGCGCGCCATCACGTCGATCGCCTGGCGGTCGATCATGATCGACGCCCGCGGCTCGGCCCGGAGGTTCTGCACCCAGTCCGGCGTGCGCGACTGACCACCGGCGCCGCCGCTGACCAGCCAGGTCCCGTCCGGCTGCGCCAAGTACGACAGCGGCGTCGACCGGGGCCGACCGCTCGTCCGGCCGCGCGTCGTCAGCAACAGCGTCTTGTGCCGGTAGACCAGCCCCAGCCCGGTCTGCCCGAACCGGCGCACCAATCCCACCTCGAAATGCGCGATGCGCCGCTGCGCGGGCCGCAACCGATCCGCCCAGTTCACTGGGGCGCGGTGTCGGGGCATTTGAAGTTATCGCCGACTTTGGTGGTGGTCGTGGCGCCGCTCGGCGATGTGGGGTAGCCGTTGCTGTCGAAGCTGTTGCGGCCGTCGACGTAGACCGCGTCGCCGGGCTGGATGACGTTCGTGCCGCATTGGGGTGCGGCGGTGCCGTCGATGGTGATGGTGCGGCCGTCTCGGACGATGCGGATCATGTTGAACGGCCCGTCGGAGACATAGCCGCCGGCGGCCGTTGCGTCGTAGGTGCAGTGAAGGTCGTCATGTGACGCCGAGTACGTGCCGGTGTTGTGCACGACGCAGCCACGCGCCGATGGATTGCCGCCTGTGTCGTTGCCCTGCGGGCCGTTGAACGTCTGCCAGCACCGGTCGCGGGGCTGCGGCGCCTGCGTACCAGCAGGTACACAGCCGGCCCACGGCGAGATCGTCGTGGTGGTCCGCGCCGGCGTCGACGTGGTCGCGGCGCCCGGCCTCGGTGCGGTGGCGACCGTCGTCGGTCCGGGCGCAACGCCCGTTGCGCCCGTTGTCGACGTCGTCGACGTCCCGCCGGCCGGATCGTCGGACGTCGACGTGGTGGCACCGGGACCGGTGCGCTTGGTGGCCACGTGGGAGGAGTGCGACCACGGTTGGTTCACCAGCAACAGG
>JAFATL010000282.1 GCA_019243975.1 Actinomycetota bacterium
GGAAGGCGAAGTCGATGTACTTCTCACCGAACAGCGTCTTCGGCCGCACCGTTGCGCTCGTGTCGGCGGGGACATGGAAGCCGCGATCGATCGACAGCTTGACCTGCACCCGCCGATTGACCAGGTGGACCGAGTCGACCTTGCCGACGTTGACGCCGCGGTACTTCACGTTCGAGCCGGGCGTGAGGAGCTGTCCAGCGTTCTTGAAGTCGGCGACCAGGTGGTACTGGTCGGAGAACGTGCCGTAGGCGCCCTCGACCGCCAACACGGCGAGCGAGGTGAGCAGAACGGCAAGGGCGAGGGCGGCCGCCGCCCGGTACGCGCGGGGCATCTACCGGACGAGGTGCTGCAAGCCGATGCCGACGATGCTGATGTGGGCGGAGCCCACGATGCGTGCGGTGTCCTTGCCGCCCCAGAAGACCAGCGAGAAGAAGAGGTTGAGCAACACCACCGTCACGATGGAGACGCGGATGGCGCGGCCTGCGGCCGTGCCCACGCCCGCCGGGCCCCCGCTGGCGTAATAGCCGTAGTAGCAGTGGATCAGCGTGACGGCGATGGCGAACATGATCGCCTTGCCGAACGAGAACACGATGTCGATCGGCGGCAGGAACAAGTTGAAGTAGTGGTGGTACACGCCCGGCGACAGCGTGAAGAACTTCGTCACGATCAGCTCGGTGGCGAGGAAGCTGGCGAACAAGGCCGCCAGGTACAGCGGGATCATCGTGATGAACGCCGCCCACACCCGCGTCGTGACCAGGTAGGTGAAGCTGTCGACGCCCATCACGTCGAGGGCGTCGATCTCGTCGGAGATGCGCATGGCGCCCAGCTGGGCGGTGAAGCCGGCGCCCACCTGCGCGGCCAGGGCGATGCCGGCGATGAGCGGGGTGATCTCTCGCGTGTTGGCGACCGACGAGATGATGCCGGTGAACGCCTCGGCGCCGATCTGCTGGAGACCTTTGAACCCCTCGAGCCCGACCTGGGTGCCGGTGAAGAAGCTCATGGCGAAGATCACGAAGAACATGCCGCCGCCGATGATCAAGGCGCCGGCGCCGACGGTCATGTCGGAGATCAGGGCCACGATCTCCTTGCGGTACTTCCAACCCTGCGGCAGGCCCCGCATCACGCGGCCGTAGAACGCGAACTGGTCGTACAGGGTGGCCATCGGGCCGAGGCGGCGGCCGAGGCGTTCCTCGAGGTCGTCGGTGAACGACGGCACGGCGGCGGTGGTGGGTGTCGCCATGCCGCTACACCTTCTGGGGGATGAAGTTGAAGTACACGGCGGTGAGCACGAAGTTCACGAAGAACAGCAGGATGAACGTGATCACGACCGCCTGGTTGACGGCGTCGCCCACGCCCTTCGGTCCACCCTTGGCGTAGAGGCCCTTGTAACAGGCGACGGTGCCGGCGATGAAGCCGAAGATCGCCGCCTTGGCGAGCGCCATGAGCAGGTCGGGTACCTGGCTCAGCTCGTTGAACGAGGCGAAGAAGCTGCTCGACGTCACGTGGATGACCTTGGTGGCGAAGAACCAGCCGCCGGCCAGGCCCGCCGCGCTCACCACCGCGTCGAGGAGGACGCCGATGAGGGTCGCGGCCAGGATGCGCGGCAGCACGAGCCGCTGGATGGGGTTGACGGCCATGACCTCCATGGCCGAGATCTCGTCTCGGATGCGGCGGGCGCCGAGGTCGGCGCACATGGCCGAGCCGCCGGCCCCCGCGATCAGCAGCGCGGTGGCGACGGGGGCCTGCTCGCGGACGACCGCCAGCACCAGCGCCGACCCCAGGTGGGCCTGGGCCCCCAACTGACGGATGAGCGCGCCCACCTGCAGGGCGATGACCATGCCGAACGGGATCGAGATCAGGATCACCGGCAGGGTCGTGACCTTGGCGATGAACCAGCACTGCTCGATGAACTCGCTGAACGGCCACGGGCGGCTGAACAGGCGTCGCATGGCCTCCAGGGCCACCGCCGCCATGTTCCCTGCTTCACGCAGGAGCGTGTCGAATTTTCGAGTTACCGGTGCGACGACCCCAGCCACGCGCCTGTGCCCTAGACCGTCATGATCTCGTGGGGCTGGTCGCCCATCCGCTCTTCTGCTTGTGCCTCCAGCTGCGCCTCGATGTCGCTGCTGGCGTCACTCAACTCGTCGATGCCGATCGGCCCCTTGGCCTTCCCCGACAGGAACTGCCGGATGATGGCGTTGTCGGTGGTGGTCATCTCTTCCTTGCTGGCGAACCGCACCAGCCGCGATCGGAAGAGCACGCCCATGTACTCAGCCGTCCGCATCACCGACGGGATGTTGTGGGTGATGATGAAGCAGGTGGCGCCCGTCTCCTTCTGGACGTTGAGCACCAGCTCGTCGAGGTACGCCACCCGCACCGGGTCGAGGCCCGAGTCGGGTTCATCGAACAGCACGATGTCGGGGTCCATGACGAGTGCGCGCGCCAGACCGGCCCGCTTCTTCATGCCGCCCGACACCTCGCCCGGCAGCTTCTTCATGTGGTCGAGCAGGCCGACCAGTGCCGCCTTTTGCAGCACGATGTCGCGGATCTCGCGCTCGCTCTTCTTGGTGTGCTCGCGCAACGGGAACGCCATGTTGTCGAACAAGTTCATCGAGCCGAACAGCGCACCGTCCTGGAAGAGAACGCCGAACTTGCGGCGCACGCGGTAGAGGTCCTTGTCGCGCATGCCGACGATCTGCTCGCCCTCGATCCAGATCTCGCCCGCTTCGGGCTGCAGCAACCCGAGGATGTTCTTCAGCAACACCGACTTGCCCGTGCCGGACGGGCCGAGGATGGCGGTCACCTTGCCGCGCGGCACGTCGAAGGTGATGTCTTCGAGCACGGTGTGCGAGCCGAACCGCTTGGTCACGCCCCGCAACGAGATGATCGGCTCGATCTTCTCGGCCGGCGCGGTCTTGGGAGCCGCAGCCTTCGCTGGAACCTTCAACGGACGCGACCTCGCCATTGCCCGGCGAGCCTAGCGGGACGCACACGGCGCGTGACCGCAGGCACACGCGACGAGTGCGCAGCCACGCGTCAGCGCGCAGCAGGGGTAAGTCCAGGAGACCGTTGGGGCCATCCGGTAGCCCTCCCCGGCAAGCCGAGGGGGTTATTGGGATGTTCTCTACTTAGTCTCCTGGACCCCCCACTGCCCTTCGACAACCCCCTCCCGACCTTGCGGCCGGGAGGCCCACGACCTGGCGTCTGGGGCGTCTGGGACCGTGTAGTTATGGCGCGCCAAATCGCCTCCGTCAAGCGTGGCGTGCGCGCGTTTACCTGGACCTTTGTGCGTTACCGCAGGTCAGGGCGGGGAGACATTTTTTTGGGCGCCGCGAGAATTCACCGCGCCCCATCAACAGATGCGCGACACCACCGGCCAGGGGTCGACCGGCGCCCCGCCGCCGGGCTTGATTTCGAAATGCAAGTGCGTCGGCGTGACGGCCGCGTCGCCGGTGTTCCCCACGTGGCCGATGACGGTGCCCACGCTGACCCGACCGGGTGCCGCGACGTAGTCGTTGAGGTGCGCGCCGTAGTACACGGTGCCGTCGTCGGCGCGCAGGTAGTACCCGTTTCCGGTTACCGCCCCCTGGATGTGCGACATGACGCCGTTCGCGTTGGCGATGACCGGCACGCCGCGCGGCGCGAAGATGTCGTCGCCCTCGTGCTTCATACCCCCGGGTCGGGGACTGCCAAAACCGTCGACTGCGGTGTGGAAGCCGGCCACCGGACACGGCATGGGCGGCCCGCCACCCGGGACGGTGAGCTTCTGGCCCACGACGAGGTGGTCGGCGCTCTTCAAGTTGTTGAGCTTCAGCAGGTTCTGCACCGTGGTGCCGGCTCGGGCCGCGATGCCGGTGAGGTTCTCCCCCGCCGCCACCACGTGCACTGACGTCGGCGGCGTCACCGCCGTTGCCGGTTTGCTCGTGGTCGCCCGCGGCGTGGAAGCCTTGCCCGGTATCGACAGGCTCCGGCCCGCCAGCACGCGGTTGGGATCAGCGAGACCATTGGCCTCCGCCAACGCCCGCACCGTCGTGCCGAAGCGCGATGCGATGCCGCTCAACGTGTCCCCCCACCGGATGGTGTACGACCCCGCCGCCGCCGTCCCTGGCACGGCCAGGGCGAGCAGCACAGCAAGCGGAGCGACGAGTGGGCGAAGTTGGCGCATGCAGCAACCTCCAGCCCGCTCCCGCCCGCCACCGTACAGAATCACACCAGCAACATCAACCCCAGGAGTAACAGGGCCCGCCCGAACGGCGCGTTACTGGGCGGTGCGGCGGGCTTCGGCTTTGCGTTCGGACTCGAGGCGTTCGAGGTCGTAGGTGCCGTGGTCGACGAAGTGCATGAGTTCGGCGACGACCTTGTGGCCGGCTTGGTCGGCGATGAGGCGGTGCATCTCCTGGCAGACCCGGCGGTACTCGGGGTGGCCTTGGGGCCCGGTGCGCAGCTCGAGCATGTGCATCGCCTCGCGCGCGTTCATCTGCATCACGTAGCGCACGCGGTATGCGAGGGCGACGGCGTAGCCGGCTTGGGCGGGGAACACCGGCGCAAGGGCATCGTGCAGGTCGGCTGAGCGCTGCATGGCCTCGTCGAACCGTTCGTAGAGACCGGCCTCCTCCACCGCCTCCGGCAGCACGTAGCCGTGGCGACAGCCGAGGTCTTGCCACTCGATCGTGAGCATGCGGTGCCGTTGCAGGTCGCGGAACGCGCCGTAGTCGGAAAGCACGTCGAACCGGTAGGCCGTGCGCTCCAGGCCGCGCGCGGGGCGGTGGCGGCGATTGGTGCGCTCGCCCGCGTAGGCGAGCATCACCGAGCGCTTCTCTTCGGTCGACAGCTGCTTCACTCGGCGCAGCACCTGGTCCTCGGGCAGGGCCGTGTGCGCGTAGAGCATCGACGCCACCAGCTTGTCTTCAGCGTCGGGGTCGTAGTCGAGCAACGTGACCATCGGCCGGGGCTCGGGGGCTTCGTGGGCGAAGAGCGCGTCGGCCAGGTCGTCCATCACCGAGTGGTTCTTCTCGAGGTAAGCCGACCACGCCCCGCCCCGGTCGGGCAGGTCGACCCGCTTGAGGAACGACGGGATCACCTTGCGCAGCTCGGTGAGCATGAGCTCGGCATAGGCGCGCGCCTCGGGCAGCGGATGGGCCCGCATGCGCAGCAGCAGCGCCTCGTAGGCCTGGCCCGTGCCGTAGATGCCGACGTTGGACGTGGCCGCGGCGGGCAGGATGCCGCGCAGCGAGTCGAACGCCTTGGCCTTGATCGACTGGCGGTAGACGAAGTCGGAGTCGGCCGGGTCCTTCGGGTAGCGCTCGGTGAACCAGGCCTGCATGAGCGGCAGCAGTTCCGCGTAGGTGTCGAACAGCCGGTCGAGGTCACCGACGTAGCGGGCACCCAGGTGCGACTCGAGGACGGCCGGGTCGCGGTAGTAGCGATAGCGGCCGTTGCTGAGGCGGTTGTCGTAGGCGATGTAGCGCGTCGACTGCTCGAGGTAGGCCATGAGCCGGCCCCACTCGAGCACCTTGGTGAGGAGGTTGGAGGCTTGCTCGCACGCCAGGTGCACGCCGCCCAGCTGGGCGACGGAGTCGTCGCCGTACTCGAGGAACACGCGGTCGTAGAGGTCTTCGGCCCGCTTCAGCCCGACGGTGGCGTCGATGGAGGCATCGCCGGCCATGTCGAGGTCGCCCACGAACTCGTCGAGGAAGAGGCGGCGCAGGCTCTTGGGCGAGCGCGAGTAGCGGGCGAACAGGGCGCCTTTGACGACCTCGGGCAGGTTGACCAGGGCAAACACCGGCAGGTCGAGGTTGGTGACGTACCGGCGGAGGATGAGCTCCTCTTCAGCCGTGAATTCTTCGGCCGCGTACAAACTCATAAGGAGAGCCAACTGTACGGTCCGGGCCGCAGGTAATCGCGGATCAGTTGGCGTCCCTATCCAATACCCTCGGCGCCATGCCTGACGAACCCCTGACCCGGCTCGTGCTGGTCCGCCACGGCGAGAGCCGGGCGACCGTGGACCGCATCGTGGCCGGCCACGACACCTGCAAGGGGCTCACCGACCGGGGCCGCCAGCAGGCCGAGGCGCTGCGGGACCGCCTGGCCCGCACGGGCGAGCTGGCAGGAGCCACCAAGCTGGTGGCGAGCCTGATGGAACGGGCCCGGGAGACCGCCGAGATCATCGCCCCCGCCCTGGGCGGGCTCGACATCGACCAGCGCTGTGAGGTGTGCGAGATCCACCCCGGCCCCGACGCCGACGGCATCACGTGGGACGAGTTCGAGGTGTCCTACGGCGACATGCCCAAGCGGGGGCCGTACCACCCGTGGTCGCCCGGGGGCGAGAGTTGGGCCGAGGTCAACGCCCGTGTCGGCGCCGCCTTGACCGATCTGGCCGACGAGCACGAGGGCGAGACCATCGTCGTCGCCTGCCACGGCGGCGTCGTCGAGAGCTCGATCATCACCCTGGGCGGGCTGCCCATCACGCGACCGTTCGACATGTTCATCGACAACACGTCGCTGACCGAGTGGCAGCGGCGACCGGTCAACGGCCAGCTGCGGTGGAAACTGGTGCGGCTCAACGACGCCGCCCACACCATTGAAGCCGGCCTATACGACCACCCGTAGGGCGTCAGGGGCCACGCGCAACGACAGGTTCTCGGCCTTCCCGATGGAGCGGCCGTCGATGTGCACGGGCAACGGCGACGGAAACGTCACCTGCACCGCGGGCACGCGGCGTTCCTCGATGCGCGGGTGCGGCAGGTGGGCGCCCAACGGCAGGCGGCGGCGGACCTGCCACCAGTCGAACCACGACAGCTGTCCCTCGTAGACGTCGAGGCGCCCGTCGTTGGGATGGCCGCGGGGGCCGGCGTTCCACTGCCCCAGCCACTGCGCGTTCATGGCCACGAACCGCAGCCGGGAGCCGGCGACCACATGGGCGATGAACAGGTGGATGCGGCCGTCGGCCAGCACCTCGCCCAGGTCGACGGGGAACGTCATCGCCTCGGGCGAATGCAATCGCGCCGCGTCACCGGTGCCGCCCAACGTGCGGCACAGGTCGCCGCCGAGAAGCCCGAGGGTCGGCAGCGGGCGGCCCCGCCGGCGGGCATCCTCCAACGCCTCCGCCGCTTCGGCGTCGGTGCGCACGACGATGCCGTCCTCAGGCAGCGAGCCCGTAGCGCCCCACGCCTCCCCCCGCTTGATGGTCACGCCGCCACCACCGACGAAGCAGCCACGACCC
The DNA here is from genome assembly GCA_019243975.1 of Actinomycetota bacterium. GTDB lineage: Bacteria > Actinomycetota > Acidimicrobiia > Acidimicrobiales > JAFATL01 > JAFATL01. The sequence continues at coordinate 7,223 of JAFATL010000282.1, forward strand.
CCCGGAACAACGCGTCGGCCGCGGCGTGGGCAGCAGCTCTGGTCTCGGCCTCGGGCGCGGCGTCACCGATCTGGCGCAGCAGGTCGATGAGCTGCTTGACGTTGCGGACGAAGTCACCTCCCGACATCTCGTCCTCGTCCATGATCCGGTGCAACTCCTCGCCCCGCGCCCATCCATGGGCCAGCGCTGCGAATCCGGGGTCGGGCGGCCGCGTGAGCGGGAGGCCCGCCTCCTCTTCCGCCTGGTTGAGCTCGGCCCCGAGCTTCTCGACCTCCTGCCACCGCCGGCGCAGGTCGGGCGACGGAAAGGCCGGCGTCGGTGGCGCGCCCGGTCCGCGCATCTCGTAGCTGAACATCGATGCCACCGCGGCCATGCCGGGGGCGTCGAGACCGTCGAGCAACCCGGCGCCCATGGCCTCGGCGACCAGCAGGTCGGACTCGTGGTACAGCCGGGTCAGGCTCTCACCGGAATCGGTGAGCGACCACCCCTCGACGTAGCCGAAGTTCTCGAGCACGCGCAGCACCCGGTCGAACTGGCGGGCCAGCGACTCGGTGCGGCTGCGGATGCGCTTCTCCAGACGCTCGACCTCCCGATGGAAGCGGTCGGCCCGGTCGGCGGCCCGGATGTGGCGGTTGATGTCGGGACACGACGCCACGGGCAACGACGCCGCCTCGGTGGCCGCGGCCATGCTCTCCTCCCCGCGCCGTCGCCGGCGCCCGTTGGTGCCCTCGACACCGACGACGCCGTCTTCGCGCAGGCGCGTGCGAGTCAGCCGCTCGGCCACCGTGCGCTGGAAGGCGTGGTTGTTGGGGGCGTAGGGCACGGGCAGCTCGACCTTGCCCACCGCCCGCGGCGGCGCCGGAAAGTCGCGGGCGGAAAGCAGCATCATGCGCCGGTCGAGGGTCATCACCCGCAGGCGGGTGTCGCCGCCCCGCCGCTGCGGGGTCGCCAGCACGACCACCCGGCCGCGCGTCTTGCCCCCCGGCACGACCAGCACGTCGCCCGGCCGCACGCGCCGCAGCGCCTCCAGCACGTCGGCCCGGTCGCTCGCCCGCGTGGGCCTGCTCGCCTCGGCCCGGGCCACCAGCGCCCGGTACTCCGCCACGTCGCCCAGCTCGCACTGCGCGGCCTGGCGCGCTTCAGCTTCAGTCTCCTCCATCCGCGCCAGCTGGGCCTCGAGGCGGACGATGTCGCTGTCGGCCCGGTACTGGGCAAAGGAGAGGTTGAGCAGGTGGTGGGCCACGTCCGGCGCATAGCGGCGCACCAGGTTGGCCGCCATGTTGTAGGTGGGCCGGAACGACGAGGTGAGGGCGCCGGCCCGGCGAGAGGCGAGGCCGGCGACCTCGTCGAAGCGGACCCACGGCGACCACAGCACGACCGCGTAGCCCCGGTCGTCGATCCCGCGCCGCCCGGCCCGCCCGGTGAGCTGGGTGTACTCCCCTGGCGTGAGGTGCTCGTGGCGCTCGCCGGTGAACTTGGTCAGCTTCTCGATCACCACGGTGCGGGCCGGCATGTTGATACCGAGCGACAAGGTCTCGGTGGCGAACACCACCTTGACCAAAGCCCGCTCGAAGCACGC
>JAFATL010000345.1 GCA_019243975.1 Actinomycetota bacterium
ACCTCGGCGCCCAGGCGCGCCGCGTGGGTCGCCGCCTGCACGCCGGCGGGACCGCCACCGATGATCGTGAACCGCACCGCCATCTACCTGAAGCCCTCCCCTACCGGGACGGCTGGTACACGCCGAACTCGGCCCGCAGCGCGTCGCTGACCTCGCCGAGCGTCACGCCGATGCGCAGCGCCTCCTTCATCGGCTCCAGCAGGTTCTGGGTGCCCCGGGCGGCAGCCCGCACGTCCTCCAGGCGCGCCTCGACGGCGCTGTTGTCGCGCGTCTCCTTGAGCTTCTTCACCCGGGCGATCTGGTTGATCTGCAGCTGCGGGTCGATGGGGAAGACCTCGGGCTCCTCCATCTCGGCGTCGACGAACTTGTTCATGCCCACCACGATCTTCTCGCCGTCGTCGACGCCCTTGGCGAACGCGTAGGCGGCCGCCTCGATCTCGTCCTGCATGAAGCCCGCTTCGATGGCGGCGACGGCGCCGCCCATCCCGTCGATCTTGTCGATGTACTCGAACGCGCCCGCCTCAACGGCGTCGGTGAGTGACTCGACGAAGTACGAGCCAGCGAGCGGGTCGACGGTGTCGACCACGCCCGACTCGTAGCCGATGATCTGCTGCGTACGCAGGGCCGTCTTGGCCGCCTTCGCGGTCGGCAGGCCCAGCGCCTCGTCGAAGCCGTTGGTGTGCAGGCTCTGCGTACCGCCGAGCACCGCGGCCAGCGACTGCACGGCCACGCGCACGATGTTGTTCTCGGGCTGCTGCGCAGTGAGCGTCGACCCACCCGTCTGGGTGTGGAACCGCAGCAGCTTCGACTTCTCGTCCTTGGCGCCGAAGCGCTCGGTCATGATCTTCGCCCACATGCGGCGGGCGGCCCGGAACTTGGCGACCTCTTCGAAGAAGTTGTTGTGGCCGTTCCAGAAGAAGCTCAGTCGCGGCGCGAACTCGTCGACGTCGAGCCCGGCGGCGATCGCCGCTTCCACGTAGGCGATGCCGTTGGCGATGGTGAAGGCGATCTCCTGCACGGCCGTCGAGCCGGCTTCGCGGATGTGGTAGCCGGAGATCGAGATGGTGTTCCACTGAGGAAGGTTCTTTTGGCAGTAGGCGAAGATGTCGGTGATGATCCGCATCGACGGCCGGGGCGGGTACACGTAGGTACCGCGTGCCACGTACTCCTTGAGGATGTCGTTCTGGATGGTGCCGCCGAGCTTGTCGCCCGTCACGCCCTGCTCCTCGGCGACCAGTTGATAGAGCAGCAGCAGGACGGCGGCGGTGGCGTTGATCGTCATCGACGTGGTGACCTGGTCGAGGGGCAGATCTGCGAGCAGCAGCCGCATGTCCTCGATGGAGTCGATGGCCACACCGACCTTGCCCACCTCGCCCTCCGAACGCGGGTGGTCGGAGTCGTAGCCCATCTGCGTGGGCAGGTCGAAGGCGCACGACAGGCCGGTCGAGCCGTGCGACAGCAGCAGCTTCCACCGCTCGTTCGTGGACGCGGCATCGCCGAATCCTGAGTACTGGCGCATCGTCCACAGCCGGCCCCGGTACATGTCCTTGCGCACGCCGCGCGTGTACGGGAAGCGACCGGGCTCGCCCAGCTGCGTCGCCGGGTCCCACCCGTCGAGGTCGCCGGCGTCGTAGACCGGCTTGATCTCTATGCCGGAATCGGTCTGCCGGCCATCGTCTGCCATAGGCAGAGGTTACGTCTTACGACGGAGGTGCTTCCTTGGGGTGGGGCATGCAGAGCTCGTCGTACTCGGCGATGACGATCTCGCCCGCGTTCTCGCCGCACGCCGGGCACTCGGGGTCGCGGTGCACCTTGAACGTGCGGAAGCTCTCCTCCAGCGCGTCGTAGGCGAGCAGGCGGCCGACCAGCGGGTCGCCGAGGCCGAGCAGCAGCTTGATGGCCTCCAGCGCCTGCAGCGAGCCGATGATGCCGGGCAGCACGCCGAGCACGCCGGCCTCGGCGCACGACGGCGCCATCTCGGCGGGCGGGGGCTCGGGGATCATGCAGCGGTAGCAGGGGCCGACGTACGGGTTGAACACGGTGGCCTGGCCCTCGAACCGGAAGATCGAGCCGTGCACGACGGGGATGCGCTTGAGCAGCGACGCGTCGTTGACGAGGTAGCGCGTCGGGAAGTTGTCGGTGCCGTCGACGATCACGTCGTAACCGTCGATGATGTCGAGGATGTTGTCGGCGCCCAGGCGCACGTCGTAGGTGACGACGTTGACGTCGGGGTTCATGGCCGTGAGGGTCTTCTTGGCCGAGTCGACCTTGCGGTCACCGACGCGGTCCATGTTGTGCAGCACCTGGCGCTGCAGGTTGGACTCGTCGACCACGTCCATGTCGATGACGCCGAGCGTCCCGACGCCCGCGGCGGCGAGGTACAGGGCGGCGGGCGAACCGAGGCCACCGGCGCCGAGCAGCAGGACCTTCTTGTCCAACAGCTTCAGCTGCCCCTCTTCCCCCACCT
>JAFATL010000456.1 GCA_019243975.1 Actinomycetota bacterium
GCGCCCACGACCAGGGCGTCGAACACGCCCGGGTGCGACTTGAGCGCGTCCTCGACCTCCTCCGGGTAGATCTTCTCGCCGCCGCTGTTGATGCACGACGAGCCGCGTCCCAGCAGGTTGATGGTGCCGTCGGCCTCGACCGTGGCCAGGTCGCCGGCGAACGCCCACCGTTGGCCCTCGACGGTGACGAACGTGGCCGCCGTCTTGTCGGGGTCCTTGTAGTACTCGAGCGGCAGGTGGCCGCGTTGCGCCACCCGGCCGACGACGTCGCTGCCCGGCGCCACCCGCTGCAGGTCGTCGTCGAACACCACCGCCATGTCACCGACGGCGAACTTGCGCCCCTCGGTGGCGCGACCCTGGTAACCCGTCTCCGACGAGCCGAACGAGTCGATGACGAAGGTGTTGGGCAGCAGCGACGCCAGCTGCTCCTTCACCGCCGGGCTGAGCGGCGCGCCGCCCGACCCGATGACGAGCAGCGACGACAGGTCCCACCGTCCCGTGTTCGAGGCCAGGCAGTCGGCCAGGGGCCGGCCCATGGCGTCACCCACGATGGCCATGCTCATCACGGTCTCGCGCTCGACCAGCTCCCACGCCCGCTCGGGCTCGAACTTCTGCCCGTCCAGCAGGACGACACGAAGTCCGCCCAGCAACGCGCTGACCGCCACCCACTGCCCGGCGCCGTGCATCAATGGCGCGGTGATGAGGTACGTGAGCATCTCAGCGCCACGCGCCTTCTCGACCAGCTCCTCCTCCGACGTGACTGGAGGGCCGCCGTAGTTGCCGCCGCCGAACGTGGCGAAGAAAGCGTCTTCGATCCGCCACACCACGCCCTTCGGCATGCCCGTCGTGCCGCCGGTGTAGATGACGTAGCGATCGTCACCCGTGCGCGGCTCGAAGTCGCGCTCGGGCGATGCGGCGGCCAGCGCCTTCTCGTACTCCTCGCCGATCTCGAGCGTGGGTCCGGCGAACGGCGGATCGAACTCGGGACCGTGCACGAGTGCGACCAGATCGGCGTTGTCGAACAGGTAGCGCAGCTCGTCGTCGACGTAACGGAAGTTGACGTTGATGGCGGCGGCCCGCAGCTTCCATGCGGCGAGGAACGTCTCCAGCCACTCGACGCAGTTGTAGGCGTAGATGCCGACGTGCGAGTCCTTGACCACGCCCACCTCGGCCAGGTGGTGGGCGAGTCGCGTGGCTCGCTCGTCGAGCTCGCGGAACGTCACGCGCCGGTCACCGCACACCAACGCCTCACGATCGGGCTGCACGTCGGCGACGGCTTCGAACATGTCGGCGATGTTGAAGGGCACGACGGTCAGCTTACGGAGGAACCTGACGGTGCGTCAGATTCGGCCCGTAGTAACGTCCGCGCCACATGAGCCGCCCTGAACAGCCCGAACCGTTCCTGCGGGGCTGCGCGTTCCCCGCCGCTCCCGGCGTGCCGTACCCGCGGGCCAAGAACGACGACCGGCTGCCGCGTGACACGTGGGCGATGGCGTCGATCCCGGTCGGGGTGCGCTTCGAGTTCGTGGGCGACGCCGCCGAAATCGAGCTCGCCTACGAGACCGCGACCGACGACTTGGGGTACCGGGGTGACGGCGCCGGCAAGGCGTTCACACTGTGGCGGGGTGGCCGTCAGGTCGACGCCGCCCCCGCCGTGCTGGGCGCCGGCACCGCCCGCCTGCGCACCGGCAAGGACGACGCGACTGTTGGCGACGGTCCAGCCATCGTCTATTTGCCCGAGGGCATGCGCCCGACCGTCTCGACCATCACCGCCGTCGACGGCTCGATCGAACCTGCACCGGCTCGACCGCGGTGGGTCGCCTACGGCGACTCGGTCGCCGAGGGGTGGGTGGCGTCGGGACCGCCGTTCGCGTGGCCGACCGTCGCCGGCCGCGACCACGGCCTCGACGTCGTCAACATGGGCTACGCGGGGGCCGCCCGCGGCGAGATGGCGTCGGCCGAACACGTGGCCGCGACACCGTGTGACGTGATCACGATCTCGCACGGGACCAACTGCTGGTCGCGCGTCCCGCACACCACCGAGATGATCGCCGCCGGCCTCGCGGCGTTCATCAGGGTGGTGCGCATGGGCCACCCCCACACGCCGATCTTCTTCGTGAGCCCGATCGTGCGTCCCGACGCCGAATCGACGCCC
>JAFATL010000575.1 GCA_019243975.1 Actinomycetota bacterium
GGCACGTCGACGGCGGTCGCCAGCGCTGCGCCGTGGCCGATCGCTTCATCGCGGGTGACCTTGCCGTCGTGGCGGCCGAGGGTGCTGGCGAAGCCGGCGCTGGTCGTGGCCAACGCTTCGAAGCCGAGCGACGCCAGCACCTTGGCGGTGCCGACGTCCCACGGGTTGGGCATCAGCAGCGGCCGCTCCCCGCGGTGCAACGCCAGGAACCGTTCCGCCTTCTCAGCTTGGGTGGGCATGCCGCCATCTCAGCAGGAGGCGGCGCGCTATGCGATGTGACTTTTCGGCGGAGCCGAACACGCGGCCTTGTCAGCAGGCGGTGGGGATGACGATCTGACCCGCCGTGTTGGTCATCGGCGTGCCGTTGGGCAGGGTGAACACGGGCCCGCCCCCGAAGATCAGCCCACACGTGCCGAGGTAGAAGCCGGGCAGCGGGTACAGCATCGGCGCCGGGTACGCCCCGCCCTCGTAGAACGGGTCGATGGGCGACGACTGCGCGTCGGGGTCCTCGTACACCTGCACGCCCGGCTCGGCGTAGACGTTGCCGGCCTCGCCCTGGCGGTAGGAGTCCATGTCCTTGTGCGTGGCGTCGTGGCACGCCTGCTCGTCCTTGGGGGAACCGCTCGAGCAGTTGTAGGGGTCCCACGCCTTGCCGTTGTAGTCGGCGACGTCGCGTGAGCCCTTACCGTTGCCCTGGTACACGGCATAGCGCTGGGTCGTCGCCGACTCGCAGACACCGTCGGCGCACGAGCCGAACTGAGCGCCCGCCACCGGTGCCGGGTTGCTGAGCGACGGCGTGGTGCTCGCCGCGTTCGGCGTCACATGGGCCTTCACCGCGCCGCCGTCGGACGGACCGTTCACTGACTTCTTGGTGCCGTAGTTGCCGTCGACGCCGTCGTGCTCACCCGCGTCGAGGTTGTCGTCGGCGCCCAGGTACACGTCGACGCCCTGCCCGGCGCCCGCGGCGAGCGCGTCGAGGTCGGGCGCGCCCGTGCTCGGCGTCAGCTGGAGGTGCTGGAGGTCGTAGATGTCGAACTCGGAGTGGCCTCCGAGGCCGTCGCCCGACCCGCATCCCTTACCGGGTCCGCCGCCCGTGCCGTTGGTGTTGACGGCCGCGCAGCCCGAGTGCGGGAAGTTGGGACTGCCGGGCTGGCCGATGCCAAACAACAAGCCGCCCGGGAAGTCGGGATAGCCGTCGGGGAGCTGGTCGATGCCGACCTCGGCGTAGCGCGTGCCGTTGGCGCCGTCGACGCTCACCTCGAAGTTGTGGCAGCGCGGCTCCGGGTTGGGTGCGGCGTGCTTCTGACCCGCGTTGGTCGCGTCGGCACCGGCCGAGCAGTCCTGATCGTTCGAGTTGTAGCCGCCTCCACTCACGGCGGCGGCAATGCCCACCGAGAACAGCGCGAAGACAACGGCCAACAGCGCGGTGAGCGCATGCCGAGAACACGCACGCATTTTCGAACTCTCCCCAGTCGGTCCAGCCAATCGGTCCTACGCGGTCGTCGATGAGAGAGATGTGAGCGCGGTCCGGTGAACGATCAGTCTACGTCGGGCCCCTACGATCGCGGCGGTCATGGATCCGTTGGAGCTTGGGTTGCGCGTGGGGGAACGGGTGCGTTTCGCGCAGGCCGACAAGGCGCGCTGGCAGACGGGGATCGTGAAGAAGATCGAGCGGGACGGCAGCATCGGCATCGTGGATGCGAAGGGCGCCAGCCGGGCCGTGCGGGCGGAGCAGGTCGAGGTCCGGCGGGTCGGTCCGCGCGGCGCCAACGGTTGGGAACCGCTCCTGGACCGGGCCGGTCGCACGGAACAGCTGAACCTGCTCGACTGACGCCCGCCTAACCCTCAGGCTTGTCGAGCCACCACGTGGCCGCGGCGGCGGCGTCGGGGGGCAGGGGCGGATCCCACCCCTTGCCGTCGACATAACGGCGCACGACCTTGGCGGGCGCGCCGGCGATCACCGAGAAGTCAGGGATGTCGCCCCGCACGACCGAGCCACCCGCCACCGTGACGTTGCGACCGATGGTGGTGCCGGGGAGGACGATCACGTTGGTCGCCAGCCACGTGCCCGCGCCGATGCGCACGGGCGCAGCGGTGGGCCACTGCTGCCAGATCGGGTAGCGCACGTCGGCGTAGCTGTGGCTGTGGTCGGTGATGTACACGTGGGGGGCGATCATCACGTCGTCTTCGATCACGACCTGCTTGCGAGCGACGATCGCAGTGCCCCGACCCAGGCTGCAGCGGTCTCCGATGTCGATGATGGCGTCGCCCGACTCGAACTGCTCGCCCGGCATGCCGACGGCCAGCGTCACGTGCGTACCGATCAACGTGTGGTCGCCGATGCGGATCAACGGCTCGCCGTAGACGTCGCCCGGCGGGTAGGCGATGCGGCTGCTCTGGCCGAACGCCTTGAAGCGCCGCGCCCGGGTGTCGCCGGCGCGGATGTCGGACACGTCGCTCACCCACTGTCGGGCCTTGTAGACAGCGGACGCCACCAGATTCTTCACGCGGGGCGACAGGCGGGATGGCTCGAACACCGACGACCTCAGGAGTTGGCGGCGGCGTAGGCCGCCAGCCGACGGGCGAAGCCGCCGACGATCGCCGCCAGGTACCAGCGGACGAAGCGGCCGGTGCCGGGGATGGCGGGGCGGAAGGAGGCGGCCCACTCGATGCGCGTACCGTCGCCGTCGGGCCGGAGGCGCACGTCGGCGCGGTACTCGCGCACGGGCTGGCCCGACAGGATCGTGTAGGCGAGGCGGTGGGGCGGGTCGTACTCGACGATCTCCTCGCGGCTGTAGACGGGCGGGACGCCGAGCTTGCGGACCGCCCCGACGCCGCCGGGGGGCGGCCGGCCCTCCCGAGCCCAGGTGGAGCGCCGGATCAGCGGGCCGGCCCATCGGCTCCAGCTGGGGCCGTCCGCCAGCAGGGCGAACACCGCCTCGGGCGCGGCCGATGACGTCGCGTCGACCTTGAACGCCTCCATTCCGGCCACGGCCCGGACGTTACTCAACCCCCGCCTCCGCCAGCCGGGCCCAAGAAGGCTCAAGTGGCCCTCACAAACTGCCGATACAGACCAGGGCGCAAGACCCGTTGCCCTCGGGACACGGGATAGGCGGCTTTCTTGACGCGACGACATCAGGCGGTGACCGAACTCAGGCGGTTCCTCGACGCGACGAGCGACGGCTTCGTCGCGCTCCGCGACGGGATGGTCATCGAGTGCAACCTGCAGGCATCCGATCTGCTGGGCGCGCCCGTCGAAACCATCGTGGGCGCCGCGCTGCACGAGGCGCTCGGGTTGCCGAACGCGAGCACTTTGCCCACGCCCTCGCCAACGGGCTCCGAGCCCGCCGCCGCCGACGTCACCGCCGTCACCGGTGCCGGCGAGGAGCTGCAACTGCGCGTGGTGGCCTGGACGACCGAGGGCTTCGGCGCCGACACGCACGTGCTCCTGCAGGACATGACGGCCCACCGGCGGGCCGAGCGCCAGCTGCAGAGCGCCCGCCAGGAGCTCGCCCGCGAGGCGACTGAACTGTGGCACCGCGCCTTCCACGATCCGCTCACCAACCTGGCCAACCGCAACCTGCTGCGCGACCGCGTCGACCATGCGCTGTCCCGCCGGGGGGCCGGGCTGTTGGCCGTCATGCTGGTCGACCTCGACGGCTTCAAGTCGATCAACGACGCACTGGGTCACGCCGTCGGCGACGAAGTGCTCATCGAGGTGGCCGACCGGTTGAAGGCATGCGTCCGCCCGTCCGACACCGTGAGCCGCCCGGGCGGCGACGAGTTCGCCATCCTGATGGAGGAGCTCGGCGACTCGTCGACGGCGACGGCCGCCGCCCAGCGCGTGCTCGACCAGCTGGCCGCGCCGATCGTCATCGACGAGCGCAGCCTGGTGATCACGGCCAGCGTGGGCATCGCCCTGTGTGCCGCCGGCGACCAGACGGTCGACGGGCTGCTCGGCAACGCCGACGTGGCGCTCTACCGGGCGAAGGCCGACGGGCGGGGCTGCTTCTCGCTGTACGACCCGAGCATGCAAGAGGCCGCCCTGGCGCGGCTCGAGCTGGAGGCCGACCTCCGCCTCGCGCTCAACCGAGGTGAGCTGCGGCTCGACTACCAGCCCATCGGCACGCTCAAGGAAGGCCGTATCGACAACGTCGAGGCGCTGGCCCGGTGGACACACCCGACGCGCGGGGTCGTGCCCCCGTTCGAGTTCATCCAGGCGGCCGAGGACACCGGCCTCATCGTGCAGCTGGGCGAGTGGGTGCTGCGCGAAGCCTGTCGTCAGGTGACGCACTGGCATCGGCTCATGCCGGACGTGCCGCCGGTGTCGGTCGCCGTCAACGTGTCGGGCATGCAGATCCTGCAGCCCGGCTTCGTCGACACCGTGGCGCGCATCCTCCAAGAGGCCGAGCTCGATCCCAAGTACCTGGTGCTGGAGATCACCGAGAGCCTGCTCACCGAGGACGCGGGCATCACCATGGCCAACCTGCGTGGCTTGCGCGACCTGGGAACCCGGCTCTCGATCGACGACTTCGGTACCGGCTATTCCTCGCTGGCCCGGCTGCGCGCCTTCCCCGTCGACGAGTTGAAGATCGACCGCTCCTTCATCGCCGCCCTCGACGCCAGCGGTGACGACGCGCCGCTGGTCGCAGCCGTCATCGCCATGGCCCACAGCCTCGGGCTGGAAGTTGTGGGTGAAGGCGTTGAAACCGGTCACCAGCTGGAGTTCCTTCGTGACCACGCGTGCGACCGCATCCAGGGCTACCTGCTGGCCCGGCCCGCGCCCGCCTCGGACATCACGGAGCTGCTCGGCGCGCCAGCAACTGTGCTGCGCATGGCCGCCGCCCAGGCCATCGTCGGCGACTCCGACCTCGTCTCCAACATCGAGGTGATGGAGGCGCTGGCACTGGCCGTCACCGAGGGCCACGACATCGCCGACGTGGCCCGGCCCCTGCTGGCGAGTGTCGCCAAGATCACCGGGCTCGAGTCGGTGTACCTCACCCGCATCCACTGGGACCTGGGCGAGCAGGAGATCCTCGTCGCCCACAACACCGGCACCCTCCAGGTGCCCGCGGGCGTGAAGGTGCCCTGGGACGCAGGGATCGGTGGCTACAACGACGGCCGCGTGGTCGACGACCTCGGCTTCAAGACCTACGTGAGCGTGCCGCTGGTCGCAGCCGGCGGCGGACGGCTGGGCACGCTGTGCGGCGCCAGTCGGGACCGGCTGCGCCTCCGCAAGGACCACCTGGCGGTGATGGAGTTGTTCGGCCGCGTGCTGGCCGACGAGATGCGGGCCCGAGCGGTCGAATCCCTCGACACCGTCGACTTGGTGCGGGCGGACTGATCTCGCCCATGGCGCACGGTACGGTGCCAAGGTGGCGCAGTACGCGGTGGTGCCGGAGAGCTCGTCCATCACCATCGAAGCCCGTTCATCAGTGGGACCGATCCACTGGCGGGCCGTCGGGCCCACGGGCTGGATCGAGATGCAGGTGCAGGGCCACGCCGTCGAGATCGAGCCCGCGCCGGCGGCACATCTCGAGCTCGCCATCGAGAAGCTGTCGTCCGGCAATGCCTTGTACGACGCCGAGCTCCAGCGCCGCATCGACGCCCGCCGCTACCCGCGCGCCGTCATCGAGCTCCGCGAGGTCGCGCCGGTCGGTGACACGCCCCGCTACCAGCTGCAGGGCGACCTCACGTTCCACGGCGTCACGCGCGAGGTCCGCGGCACGGTGGGCACCCAGTTCCAACCCGACGGCTCGGTGCGCGTCGACGGCGAGCAGATCTTCGACATCCGGGACTTCAACGTTCCCTCGCCCACGATCCTGATGCTGAAGATCTTCCCCGACGTGCGGGTTCGCCTCGATGTGCAGGCCCAGCCCACTAGCGTTTGAGCATGGGCACGCTGTTTGGCTTCGTCGTCGGGTACGTCCTGGGCGCTCGCGGTGGCAACGAAGGCTTCGAAGAGGTCGTGCAGTCGTTGCGTGACATCCGCCAGTCGGAGGAGTTCCGCGGCTTCGTCGACGCCATGAAGAGCCATGCCCGCCACGTGCTGGGCCAGGTCAGCGGTCGGCTGGCGGGCGAGCTTCCCGCCGAGGACGAGTACGCCTACCCGGGCGAGGACTACCGCCCGCGCACTGGCTTCTGAGCGTCGCTGTCGTCGGCGCGGATCAGGTGTCGCGCATGCGCAGCACCCGGGCCATGCCCGGGATGAGCCGCAGCACGAGCCACGCGAGGAGCACCAGCACCACTGACTTGAGGGCTCGATAGGTCGCGGGCATCGTCGGGGCCGAACGCTAGCCGTCGGCGGTCTTGGCGAGGGGCAGCGTGAACGAGAACGTGGCGCCCGCGTCGGGCTGACTGTCGACCCAGATCGTCCCGCCCTGCAACTCGACGTAGCGGGCCACGATGGCGAGGCCCACGCCTGTGCCCCGCTTGCCCACGGGCTGATCGGGCAGCTGCACGAAGCGATCGAAGATGTGCTCCTGTCGCTCGGGCGGGATGCCGCGGCCCTCGTCGCGCACGCTGATCCGGGCGAACTCGCCGTCGCGCACCGCGGTGACCGTGACGACGCCGTCGGGAGGCGAGAACTTGGCCGCGTTCGTCAGCAGGTTCTGCACGATGCGGTTGAAGCCGTCCTCGTCCGACATCGCCACCAGGCCCGGCTCGACGTCGACGTCGACCCGGTGGTCGGCCAGCACGTCGGTGAGATTGACGAGGCAGCGCTCGACGGCCTCGTCCACCGGCAGCGCCACGATGGCCAGGTCGACGCGGCCCGCTTGCAGGCGGGAGAAATCCAGCAGCCGCTCGATCATGCGCCGCATCTCGTCGGCGTTGCGTGTGATGCGTTGCAGCAGGTCCTTCTGCAGCTCCTCCTCGAGGGGTCGACGCTCGTCACCCAACGCGTACGTCATGCCGAGAATCGACGCGAGTGGCGTGCGCAGTTCGTGCGACACGATCGAGAGGAACTCGTCCTTGAGCCGGTCGGCCTCGCGCAACTGCTCGGCACCGAGCCGCTCCCGCTCGTAGGCGGCGCGCAGCGTGTCCTCAACCGTGCGCCGCTCGGTGACGTCCTCGGCGATGCCGCGCATGCCGAGGACGTCGCCCGCCGAGTCGCGCACGACGTCGGCGCGCGAGTTGACCCATCGCACCTCCCCGTCGGGACGGTCGATCGAGTACTCCCGCTCGTAGCGTTCCCCTGTCACGAGGGCGTGCTGCAAGGCCTCGGTCACCTTGGCCCGGTCGTCGACGTGCACCAACTCAAGGTAGGAGTCGAGCGTGCCTTCGAAGGCGAGGGGAGTGACCCCATGGATGCGGTACAGCTCTGGCGTCATCT
>JAFATL010000483.1 GCA_019243975.1 Actinomycetota bacterium
AGCACGTAGTCGGTGAGCAACGCCACGCCCGCGACCTGTGCGGGCAGCAGCCCGAAGTTGTCGCGAGTGACGATGTACGCGCCACCGGCGCTCGGGTAGGCCTTGATCGTCTGCCGGTACGACAGGATGAGGAACCCGAGCACCACCAGGAGGCTGATGGTGATCGGCATCACCAGCGAGAAGGCGGCGATGCCGATGTAGGGCACCAGGTGCCGCATGATCTCCTCGGTGCCGTAGGCGACCGACGACAGGTTGTCGGAGGCGAACACCGCCAGCGCCGTCGGTTTTCCCAGCCGCTCGTGCACCAGCTGGTCGGTGTGCAGCGGCGGTCCCAGCAGTCGCTTCTTCAGCCGGTAGCTACTCGACTCCGGGAGCTCGACCAGCGGCGGCAGCGGTCGCGGCGCCCGCGCCGCCGGCTGCGCTCGCCGAGGGTTGAGTTCGTGCTCCGTCTGCATCTCGCTGAGTGAAACACCGCGACTCAGCGCAGATTCAGGGTTTTACGCGTTCTTGATGGGAGGTTTTACGGCTTCTTAACGCCAAGTTGTGCCGCCGCCGGATGCCGTGTTCCATTGTCATCCATGCACACGATCGTGGTGGGCTGCGGCCGGGTCGGCGCCGAGCTCGCCATCAACCTGGAACGGCTCGGGCACTCCGTCGCCGTCGTCGACAAGAACCGCCGCGCGTTTCAGCGCTACCTGCCTGAGCGGTGGACGGGCCGAGCGGTGCTCGGGTTCGGATTCGACCGCGATCACCTCGAGCAGGCCGGCATCCGCGAGGCCGACGCGCTGGCGGCGGCCACGGGCGGCGACAACTCCAACATCCTCACGGCGCGTATCGCCAAGGAGACCTTCGAGGTCCCCAACGTGGTCGCCCGTATCCAGGACCCGCGGCGCGCGGTCATCTACCAGCGCCTCGGTATCCCGACCGTCGCCCAGGTGTCGTGGACGACCGACCAGCTCATGCGGCGCCTGTTCCCCGAGACCGTCGTGACCGAGTGGACCGACCCGACCGGCTCGATCAGCTTGGTCGAGCGCATGGTCCCGGCATCGTGGGCGGGCCGCAAGCTCACCGGTCTGCTCGAGAGCGACCGGTTCCACGTCGTCAGCCTCACGCGCGGCTCCGAGGTCCGCCTGCTCAGCAGCGACCTGGTGGCCCAGGAAGGCGACATCCTCCACCTGGCCGTCCGCAAGGAGGCCCTCGACGAGCTCGAGCAGAAGCTCAGCGGTCAGCCCGAGGGGGCCCACGCATGAAGGTCGCCATCGCCGGTGCCGGCAACGTCGGCATGTACATCGCCAGCGACCTCAAGGAGGACGGCCACGAGGTGCTCCTGCTCGAGGAGAACCCCGACTTGGTCGCCCTGCTGCAGCCCACCCTCGACGTCGAGTGGGTCGTGGCCGACGCATGCGAGGTGAGCTCGCTGCACGAGGCCGGCGTGGCGGGCGCCGACGTGATGGTGGCCGCCACCGGTGACGACGAGGACAACCTCGTCATCTCGCTGCTCGCCAAGCAGGAGTTCGCCGTGCCGCGTGTCATCGCGCGCGTCAACCACCCCAAGAACCAGTGGTTGTTCAATGAGACGTGGGGCGTCGACGTGTCGGTGTCGACCCCGCACCTGCTCACCGCCCTCGTCGAGGAAGCCGTCTCCGTCGGTTCGCTGGTGCGCCTGCTGCAGTTCGAAGGGGGCGAGGCCCGGCTGGTCGAGGTCACGCTGGCCGACGACACCCCCGCCGCCGGCACACCCCTCGCCGACCTCGCCATCCCCCGCGACGCAACCGTCGTCGCCGTGGTGCGCGACCGCCACGTGGTCGTGCCCCGTGGTGACACCGTGCTCAAGGCGGGCGACGAGGTGCTGGCCCTGGTGACCCCTGACTCCGAAGAAGCGGTCCGGGCGATCCTGATCGGTCGCTAGGCCGCCACCCCCGGGCGGCGCCGTCAGGCGTCGGAGAGGCGACCGCAGTACAGCGTGAGGCGCACCGACGTGCCGGTGTCGTCGGTCTCGAACTCGACCTCGTCGACGAGGGTGCGGATGAGCGGGATCCCGAGACCCCGCTCGAAGTTGAGGCGCTCCGGGTCGGTGACCGGCGGGTGCTCGGGCAGCGAGTGCGGGTCGAAACCCTCGCCCCGGTCCTCCACACTCACCTCCAGCCGGTCGTCGCCCTCCCAGCACCGCACCACGATGCGATCGTCGAGCGACGCCGCCCCATGGGCCTCGATGGCGTTGGTGCACGCCTCCGACACGGCGAGCTTGAGGTCGTCGACGCGGTCGTCGGCGAGGACGCGCCGCGCCGACGCCAACGACGAGACGACGAGCCGGACGAGGGCGACGAACTCCGCCCGCGCCGGGATTTGCAGCTCGATGGCCTGCTCGGTGGCGACGGCCCTATTCGCCAACGGCTGCGTCGACCGAGTCGTGGATCGAGAACACCTTCGTCAGGCCGGTGATTTCGAACACTTTCAGGATCCTGTGCTGGGTGCATACCAGCGTCAGGTCGCCGTCGTGACTACGGAGACGCTTCAGGCCACCGACGAGGACGCCGAGGCCGGTCGAATCGAGGAAGTCAACGCCCTCGAGGTCGACCACGATCTGATGCTTGCCTTGACTGACGAGCTCCACCAGGCGCTCACGCAGGCGTGGCGCCGTGTAGACGTCGACTTCCCCCCGGACCGCGAGCACCGCAAACCCGTTCTTCTCGGTTACGTCGAGCCCGAGCTCCATCGATGTGCCTCTCCTCTTCTGGCTGTGCCGCCGCGCCAACGTACCCGTTTCGCGGGTACCTCAACACACGGCGCAGGACGTCAGGGAAGGCGAGGCTCGTGACGGCGGGTGCGGGGCTGCGGGCGAGGCGTGGGCGCCGGCAGCGGGTCGAGCGGGGCCTTGTCGACCTCGCTCTTCACCCACAGCAGGTGCATGAGGAGCACGGTGGCCAGCAGGCCGGCGGCGAGGAACAGCAGCGACGTGGGCCGCTCCTTCGACGACGTCAGCCGTTGCGCACCCGGCAGGCCCAGGGCGGTGTTGTTGTTGTTGCTCGGCGCGGGCGTGGACGGACGGGCGCCGTAGGGCAGCGTCTCGTCGAAGCCGGGGTCGGGCTCGAGCGTGGGCGGAGGGGTGCTGGACGCCCGGGACGGCAGGCCGCCGCTCTGGGCCAGCAGGTTGCCGAAGCCGGACAGGTCGACCTTGCCCCGCTGGGCGAGCGCGGGCCCGCTCGACGAGGACGACGACGAGCCGGAACCCGACCCGCTGCCGCTGCCGCTGCCGGACCCTGACCCGGAGCCGCTCCCGCCGGGGGGAACCGACGTGCTCGTGGTCGGGGGTGAGGACCGCACGACCGCGGTGGTCGAGCCGGCCGACTTCGACGGGATCGACTTCTCCGACGGCTTGCCGGCCTTGCGGACGGCGTAGACGTCGTAGTGGTACGTGCCCGCGGGCGACGTGCCCAGGTCGTCGACGAAGCTCGTCGTGTCGGGATCGAAGAAGAACGCCTTGCCGTTCTGGCTGCTCCCCACGTAGCGCCCGACGACGTAGAAGTCGATGTCGGGCTCGGGGTTGGGGTTCCACGACACGTTCACCTTGCGGGACGAGTCGTCGGCGCTGGCGGTGACGCCGGTGGGTGTCTGCGGCGGCGCGGACACGTAGAAGGTGAGCGTGGGGGTGGTGTACGAAACGTTCTGGGGGTTGAAGAAGTCGCTGGTGTGACCGTTGCCGACGGCGGTGGCGTTGTAGGCGCCGTTGCGCCGCCACGAGGCGGGCGTCCAGTCGAACGAGCCGTTGGAGGGTGAGTTGAACGTCTGGCCGACGGTCGTGCCGTCAGGCGTCTTCACCTGAACGGTGATGCTGTCGAGCGTGCCTCCGTTGGGCATCGAGAAGTGCCCACGGAGGTTGGTCGACGCCGTCGAGTACTCGAAGTTGGATGCGGGCGCGTCGAACTGCCCGGTGATGTCGTTGGCAGCGTGCGCCACCATCGTGCCCGCCCCCAGGGCCACGAGGCTGAGCGCACCCGCGAATGCGAGGATGCGACCCGGCTTCATGCGTTCACTGACCGTCCCTTCGTGTACTTGGCCTGGACCACGAGCCGGTGTGCAGCGGAGCCCTTCGGATGGCAGGTGGTGAGCGTAAGCGTGCGCTTGGTGGGATCGTTCGCCACGACCGACAGGTCGTTGGGATTGACGACGAACGGCTCCTTGCTCACTTCATACGTACAACTACCCACCGGCGTTTCGAGGACGATCACGTCGCCGTCCTTGAGCCGGTCGAGATTGGCGAACGGCTTGCCGTAGGTGGTGCGGTGCCCGGCGATGCCGACGTTGCCGTCTTCGCACGGCAGCGGGGTGGTCGGGTAGTGGCCGGCGCCGGCGCGCAGGGCGCTGGCGGACGTGCCCTCGACGACCACGACATCGACGTGGATGGCGGGGATGCGGATCCGGGTCAGGCTGTCGCCCTCTTGCAGCGTGCCGTTGCGGTAGGCCTGGCGCAGCTCGGGGCTGGCCAGCTGCCGGTTGAGGCGGCTCTGCACCCGGTCCTGGTAGATGTTCGTGTACAGCGGGTACCCGAGCAGCATCACAGCGACTGCCAGGAGCGCCACGGAGACGCCCGACAGCGAGCGCCGGGCCCACCGGTGCCTGCGGAGAAATCGGATCAGGGGATCCACGACGTACTCACCTTCGTGTGGAGTGTGCGGCTTTGTTCGGCAGGAACCGGTGTTTCCCCAAGGGTAACGAAGGCCCCGGAGCTTTTGGCTCCGGGGCCTTCTTCCCACACCGGACTGTGTTGCTTAACCCCGAGCGACGAGGAGGCGGCGGCTGATCAGGGCGACGCCCAGAAGACCGGCGCCGACCATGGGAATCCACGGCGTACCACCCGTGCGGGGCAGCGTCGGCGGCTTCACGACCACCTGGGGCAGAACCTTGGTGGCGGGAACCCCGACCACGTTGGCCTCGCTGTGGGCCAGGTTCAGCACGAGGCCGCCGTCGTAGGCCGTCGCCGAGGAGGCGTTGAGGCCCTGCAGCAGCTTGACGCTGACGCCGTCGGCGATCGCACTCACGGTGCCGTCGGCGGCCTTCGAGGTGCTGCCGTCGGCGACGACGATCGTCGACTGCAGCGGGGTGCCGGCGAGCAGCGTCTGCGTGACGCCGGGCTTGATCGAGGTCGACGCCGGGAGGCCGAGAGCGGCGGCGAGCGTCGGGTTGAGGTTGATGGTGACCAGGGCGGCGTCGAACGACGGGGTCGCAACGCCGGTGTCACGGTTGTAGGTCGCGGTGGCCTTGGACGAGCTGACCTTGATCTCGATGACCGGGGCCAGGTCGGGCACCAGGTTGCCGCCCACCTGCTTGAGGATCTCGGGCGTCGGCAGGATCTTGATGTCGGCGCCGTCAGCCGTGCCGGTCGAGGTGATGCTGTTGACCGTCGAGAGGACGTCGGACGTCGACTTGCCGAGGGTGACCTCGAGGGTCTTGGTCTTGAGGACGCTGTCGGTCAGCTGGCCGACGGTGGTGAGCACCGGGTCGAGCGGGGTGCCCTGGGCGGCCGAGGTGAT
This sequence comes from Actinomycetota bacterium, assembly GCA_019243975.1. Classification (GTDB taxonomy): domain Bacteria; phylum Actinomycetota; class Acidimicrobiia; order Acidimicrobiales; family JAFATL01; genus JAFATL01. The sequence continues at coordinate 5,532 of JAFATL010000483.1, forward strand.
CGGCGTGAGGATCTGGGCCAGCGTGCTCTGGATGGGGAGCTGGCTGAGCACCGTGTTGGCGCTCAGGTCGAGGCTGGCGACCTTGCCCACGCTGCTCGCCGAGACGAGGCCGTCGAGGACCTTGGCCACGGTGGAGCTGCACGCCGTGTCGAGCGAGATGATCGACGACAGCTGCGAGGGCAGCGAGATCGGACCGCACACCTCGGGCTTGGTGTCATTGGCGCCGTTGGTGTTGGCGCTCGACTGCTGCGACGCCACGACCGAAGGCAGGATCTGCCCGGCCGCCTTGGCGAGGCCGCTGAGCGGCGCCGTCACATTGGCGCTGGAAACGCCGAACGTCAGGTCCTGGCCGAGGAGCTTGATGGCGAGGGCCCGACCGGCCGCGTTGCCAACGAAGTTCTCCGGTGTGTCCGCCTGCGCGGGACCGCTCATGAACGCGGTCATCACCAGACCGGTCAGGACGATCCCAAGGATCCCCCGAACTTTCCGCATTGCTGTGTCCTCTCTCCCCCAGCCCGCCTCGGGCCTGGAATAAGCATGCCTTGAAATAGCCCGGCTGGACTAGTTCTTCAGCGTGTCTAACGATGAATTCCTTGGGAGATGACGGCAATCCTGCGACGCGGGGTGAGAATTTTTGCGCAGTGAGTCACGATTCCTCCCTCATTGTCGCCTTGGCCTCCAGGGTGACGTCGGGAAGGAGTGGCCCGATCAGGGGGAGCCCGGTCGGCGAGCGGTAGTGCAGGGTTTCGGTGACCGTGCCGGCGCCGCCGTCACGGGTCGTCTGCACGTCGAGGCGGTCGCCGCTGAGGCCGCTGCCCGCGATCGCGGCGGTGCGAGGTGCGCCCTCGGCCCGGTCGACGGCGGCCCGCCTCGCCGCCTCCCGGGCGGCGTGCACGAGCAGGACGTCGTCGCGCACGACCAGCCCGACCTGGGCCAGCCCGAGGAAGAGGACGAGCACGAGGGGCAGGACCAGGGCGAGCTCGACCGCCGCCTGCCCGCGCTGTCCCCGCGGTTGCCGCTCTGCCTCGGGCTGGCGGGTCACGGTCACCCCTTCACGTGGCCGAGCAGCGTTTCGAAGATGCCGTCGAAGAGGTCACCGATCTTGCCGGTGTGGGTGGCCCAGCTCACGACGAGCAAGGCGACGGCGGCCACGCCCAGGAGCACGAGGGCGTACTCGGCGGTGGCCTGACCGCGCTGGTCGCGGCGTAGCCGCTTGATCGGGCTGACGGGTTGGCTGATGACGTACTGCAGGGCGAGGCTGAACATGGCTTTCCCCTCCTGGGAGCCGGTTACGGGAGGCGCAGCGTCTTGAGGGCGCCGGCGATCAGAGGCGCCACGGTGAGCAGCGCGAAGGCGGGGAGGATGCAGGCGACGAGAGGGAAGAGGAGCTTCACGGGCACCCGCCGGGCCGCTTCCTCGGCCCGGCGCCGGCGGGTGGCGCGGACTTCGTCGGCGAGGCGGTCGAGGGCGGCGTTGAGCGGCGCGCCGTAGCGCTCGGCCGAGGTGAGGGCGGCAACGAGCGGGCGCACGCCCTCGCCCGCCTTGGTGGGCAGCTCGTCGAGGGCGTCGGCCAGGCGTCGGCCCCGGGCCACGTCGGCGACAACCGTCTTGAGATGCGCGGCAACGGGGCCGTTGCCTCGTGCCGCCACGGCCTCGAGCGCCTGCCGGACCGACAGGCCGCCGCCGATGCCGAGCACGAGCAGATCGACGGCTTCGGGCAAGTCGTTCTCGACGGCGCGGTGGGCGCGGCGCGTGCGACGCCGCTGTGCGACCAGCGGCAGGTACCAGGCCACGGCAGCGGCGGGAAGAGCGGCCACCGGGAGGATGGGGAGCGGGATGGCGCCGGCGACGAGCGCGGCGCCGACCCGGCGGGCGCGCGTCGGGTCAACGGGTGTTGCGCGCGGTCGCAGCATCAGGGCGCGCGCCGCTCCGGTGGCCACGGTACCGAGGCGTGCGAGCGCGCCGTTCGCGTGCGCACGTCGCGTCGTCGTGTCCGCCGCGTCGCCGGCCATGTCCGGGCGCAGGGCGCGGGCGCGGGCCTTGGCCGGCAGCGGGCGGAGGATGACGGCGCCGGCGGCGACCAGCGCCATCCAGAGCCCGGTAAGCACGGCGGCCGCGGTCACGCCTTGACCGCCGTGAGACGCGTCATCCAGAACGCGCCGATGGCGTCGAGCGTGACGCCGGCGGCGAGCAGCAGTTGCCCCGTGCCCGAGTGGAGCAAGAAGCGGCCGGTGCGGGCGTCGGATGCTGACGCGAGGGCGCAGAAGGCGAGCGGCGAGACGGCGATGACCAACGCCGACATGCGGGCTTGGGCGCCGAGCGCCCGCGCCTCGGCGGCGACCCCGAGCCGTTGGCGCAGGGTTGTCGCCACGCCGTCGACGGCGCGGGCTTGGGGCCCGCCCGCCTCGATGCCGAGGCACAACGCCGACGCGGCCAGCTGCACGCCGGGAAGGGCGCGGGTGCGGGCGCACGTCTCTATGGCGGCGCGCAGCTCCGCCCCGTGGTCGGCGGCGGTGGCGACGCGCCGCAGGTCGTCCGCCAGGGGCCCTTCGGCGGCGGCTACCTCGGCGAAGGCCAAACGGAGGGACGCGCCCGAGCGCAAGCTGCGGGCGAGGCCTTCGAGCACCTCGGGCAACGCCGCCTCGGCCTTGGCCGATCGGCGGCTGCGCAGCGTCGACAGGACCACGAACGGTCCGGCCACGAACGCCCCTGCGACCATGCCCCCCAGCCCGGGCCCGCCCAGGAGCAACGCGAGGGCGGTGGCCATGGACGCGCCCGCCACGAACGCCCAGAACGCCAGGGCGGCGTTGGCGTGGCCGCCGCCGGTCGCGTCGGCGATGCGGCGGGCGACGGGCGCGGGGACGGGCAGACCGGCAGCGGCAGCACTCATGGTCCGGTCAGAGTTCACCGGCGCGAGTAGCCGGGCCGCCGTTGCTCGACT
>JAFATL010000730.1 GCA_019243975.1 Actinomycetota bacterium
CTGTCGTCGCCGTACCAGGCGATGGTGCGGGCCGCCTCCGCCACCCGGCCCATGAGCTGGTCGGCGTCGAGTTGGAGGGCGGCGGCCACGTCGTCCTGCAGCTCCAACAGGAGCCGGTCGTCGGCCCGCCCCGTGCGCCGGTGCAGCTCCACGCGGACGGTCAGCAGGATGTCGTAGGCGGCTTCCACGCCCGCCGTCGGCTCGGCGACGACCGGACTGGCGGCCCGGGCCAGGGCGACGGCGTGCACGTCGCGGAGACCGCCCCGCCCCTCCTTCACGTCCGGCTCCAGCAGGAAGGCGACTTCGCCGAAGCGCTCGTGACGCGTCGCCACGTGATCGCGCAACACGGCCAGCCATTTGCGGGCGCCGTTGCGCCAGCGGTCGTTGGCCTCGTCGCGGAGGCGCGTGGCCAGACCGGCGTCGCCCGCCACCAGCCGCGCCGTCTGCAGCCCCAGCATCACCTTGAGGTCGGTCTCGGCGACGTCGAGCGCTTCCTTCACCGTGCGCACGCTGTGGTCGAGGCGAACGCCCGAGTCCCAGATCGGGTACCAGATGCGGTCGGCCACCTCGCCGATGTCGCGCCGCCCCGCGTGCACGAGCACCAGGTCGAGGTCGCTGCCCGGGCACAGCTCGCGGCGGCCGTAGCCCCCGACCGCCACCAGGGCCACGTCCGCCTCGTCGCCCAGCAACGGGGCCAACCACTGGTCGGCCGCGTCCGCGTAGGCGCGGCAGAAGCCGGGCCCCGTCAGCCCGGCTTCTGCCAGCAGTGCATCACGTTCAGATCGCGTCGTGGCCCTTCTCTCCGGTCCGGATGCGCACGGCACCCCCGACCGGAGTCCACCACACCTTGCCGTCGCCGATCTTCCCGGTGCGGGCAGCCTCGACGATGGCGTCGACAATGCGTTCGACGTCGCCGTCGTCGGCCAGCACCTCGACGCGGATCTTGGGCACGAAGTCGACCTGGTATTCGGCACCCCGGTACACCTCGGTGTGCCCGCGCTGCCGGCCGAAACCCTGGACCTCGGACGCGGTCATGCCGGCGACGCCCATGTCCTTCAAGGCCGACTTCACGTCGTCGAGCTTGAACGGTTTCACGATCGCGGTGACGAGTTGCATCAGCCGATCCTCCCCATGCTCCCGGCGGCTGCCATCGAGTACGCCTGCTCGGCGTGCTGGCTCAGGTCGAGCCCTTGGTCTTCCTCGTCCTCGTCGACGCGCAGGCCGACGACGGCCTTGACGATCAGCGCCAGCACGAACGACACCACGCCGGAGTACAGCAGCGTGGCGCCGACAGCGATGGCCTGGTTGCCCAGCAGGCTGGCGCCGCCGCCGTTGAACACGCCGTTGAACCCGGCCGGGTTCACCTTCACGTCGGCGAAGAACCCGAGCAGCAGCGAGCCGATGATGCCGCCGACGAGGTGCACGCCGATGACGTCGAGCGAGTCGTCGTAGCCGAACCGGAACTTGAGCGAGATGGCGAGGAAGCACACGGCGCCGGCGATGAAGCCGATGATGATTGGCGACATGCCGCTGACGAAGCCGGCGCACGGCGTGATGGCCACGAGGCCAGCCACGCACCCCGACGCGGCGCCCAGTGTGGTGGCGTGGCCGTCCTTGAGGCGCTCGACGACCAACCACCCGAGCATGGCGGCGGACGCGGCCAGGCTGGTGTTCATCAGCGCCTGCGCCGCCAACTGGTTTGCACCCAGCGCCGAGCCCGCGTTGAACCCGAACCAGCCGAACCACAACATGCCCGCGCCCAGCAGCGTGAGCGGGAGGGAGTGGGGCGGCATCGCTTCCTTGGGCCACCCCTTGCGCTTCCCCAGCACGAAGATCAACGCCAGCGCGGCGATGCCCGCGTTGATGTGCACCACCGTGCCGCCGGCGAAGTCGAGGGCGCCCCGCTTGAACAGCCACCCCGTGGGGCTGAACACCCAGTGGGCGACGGGGCTGTACACGAGCACCGACCACAGGCCGATGAACAACACGTAGGCCCGGAACCGCAGCCGGTCGGCGGTGGCGCCGGTGATGAGGGCGGGCGTGATGATGTCGAACATCATCTGGTACCCGCAGAACGCCAGCGCCGGGATGGTGAGGCTCAAGTCGACGGCCTGGTCGACCTTGACGTAGCCGGGCAGCCTGGTGGCGACGTCGCTCAGGTGCTTGAGCCCGACGAAGTCGAAGTTGCCGATCCAGCCGCCACCGTTGCCGAAGGCGAGGCTGAAGCCGACCACGGCCCACAGCACGCCCACCACGCCCATGGCCACGTAGTTCTGCATGAGCATCCCGAGGACGTTCTTCGAGCGGACCATGCCGCCGTAGAAGAACGCCAGCCCGGGCGTCATGAACAGCACGAGCGCCGCCGAGGCCAGCACCCACGCGGTGTTCCCGGTGTCCATCACACTCCTCTCACAAAAGACGAAGCAGAAACTTTGTCGTAACGGTGGGCTCGGCGCACGTCTCCTCCACGAGGCGGGCGTGGTAGCACTCGGGGCATGAGCGCTGAGCAGGTGATGATCGTGACCGGGGCCACCAACGGCATCGGGGAGGCCGCCGCCATCGAGCTGGCCCGCCGGGGGGCCCGGGTGGGCATCGTCGCCCGCAACCCCGTGAAGGCCGACCACACTGTCGACCGCATCCGCTCCGAGTCGGGACGGGACGCCACGGTCGACGTCTTCATCGGCGACCTGGCCCTGATGGCTGACGTGCGCAAGGTGGCGGCCGAGATCCTCGACCGGTACGAGCAGATCGATGTGCTGGTCAACAACGCCGGCATCCAGCTCAACGAGCAGCGGGCCACGGCCGAGGGCCTACCCGAGATGGTGGCCGTGAACTACCTGGCGCCGTGGCTGCTGACGTCGCTGCTGCGCGACCGCCTGGTGAAGTCGGCGCCGTCGCGCGTCGTGGTCACCGCGTCGGAGGCCCACCGCATCGGGTGGACGGTCGACCCCGACACGATCCTCACCGACGTGTCGCCGTTCGGTCGGGCCGGCACCATGCCCGCGTACGGCAAGTCGAAGCTGCTCGACGTGCTGTTCACGCTCGAGCTGGCCGACCGGCTGGGCGGCACCGGCGTCACCGCCAACTGCTGCTGCCCCGGCCTCGTCGCCACCGGCCTGGCCGGCACCGACAACCTGGCCGACCGCGTCGCGACCACGCTGTCGAGCACGTTCCTCGTCCGCCGCCCCGAACAAGGCGCCCGCGTGCTGGTGCGCCTGGCCACCGACCCCGCCTTCGCCACCCGCACCGGCGAGTTCATCTCCTCCACGCCGATGGCCGGCATCCTCCCCACCATGCCCGCGGTCCGCGACGTCGCCCTGCGCCGCCGCCTCTGGGACGCCACCGCCGACCTCCTCGAGCGCTACTGAGCGGCTGGGCCCTCCACCTCGGCCTTGATTCGCTCCAGCGTGGTGCGCATGCCCTCGCGGTTGGTCTTGCCCCGGGCCCAGCCGAGGAGCGCCCAGTAGATCTTCAGGCCCAGTCGGTTGGCGAGCTGGAACGACTCGGTCACGTCGGCGCCGTCACCCGAAGGTTCGATGCGGTACCCCCACGTGTTGACGATCGACGTGCCGTTCCCTACGCCGACCCCGAAGGCGAACTCCCGGCCCGGCTCGCAAGCCGTGACCGTG
>JAFATL010000016.1 GCA_019243975.1 Actinomycetota bacterium
AGGCCACCGACGTGCTGGTGCCACGCCGGCGTCTCCATCGACAGGAACAGGGCATCGGTGCCGCTGAGGCGCTTCATCGGGTCTCCCTCGCTCGGTCGGGGCATGGTCCCCGCCTACTACGACCCGTAGTTTATTGACGATGGATCATCTGGTCAACATGAATTCCTGTCACGATTTCGTAACATCTAGAGGCCCTGGGTTCACCGTGCTAGCCAAGGCGCCGTGGCCGAATCACCCCGCCCGCACTCGCGACTGACAGCTCGGGTGCGCGGCAACGTGCTGCTCGACCGCACGGCCTTCCGGCTGGTGGCGGCGACCATCCGCAAGCCCGACGAGGCGACCGTCGCCCGGGTGGCGGCCGAGGTGGCCGAGGCGGAGGCGCTGTTTCAGGCGCGCGGGTGGATCGACGACCCCGCCAGCTACCACGTCACGCCGCCGGCGCTGGACGGGCTGCGCACGCGGACCCGGGCCAACGGCAACATCCGCTACACGGCCCTGTCGTGGCCCGACGAGTACGTGGTGCGCCCCGAGGAGCCGGGCGCGTCGCGGTTCGCGACCTACCACGAGAACCGCATCGCCCGGGCGGCGGTGCTCGAACATCGCGACGGCGACCGCCCGTGGCTGGTGTGCCTGCACGGGTTCGGCATGGGGTCGCCGACGATGGACCTGCGCGCCTTCCGGGCGTTGCACCTGCACCGCGACCTCGGCCTCAACGTCGCCTTCCTCACGCTGCCGTTGCACGGGCGGCGGCGTCCGCCGGGCGTGCGCATGGCCGCCCTGCCGAGCTTCGACCTGCTCGACGACGTGCACGGACTCGCCCAGGCGGTGTGGGACGCCCGCCAGCTGCTGGAGTACGTGCGGACGCGCACCGCGCTGCCGGTCGGCGTCATGGGGCTGTCGCTGGGCGGCTACGTCAGCGCCCTTCTCGCGTCGCTCGACGACGTGCACGCGGCTGTGCTGCTCGTCCCCGCCGTCGACTTGTCGTCGCTGATGGAGGAGGGCGGCGAGCGGGTGCGGCACAACGTCGACCCGGAACTGTTCGCCAAGGCGGCGGCCGTGCTGCGCGTGGTGTCGCCGCTGGCGTTGACGCCACGGGTGCCGCGCGATCGCTGCTTGATCGTGGCCGCCACCCTCGACCAGTTCGCCCGGCCCACCACCCAAGCGGAAGCGCTGTGGCGCCACTGGGGTGAGCCGGCGTTGCACTGGTACCACGGCGGGCACATCGGCTTTCAGCGCAACAAAGGGGTGCAACCGGCCGTCGACGCGGCGTTGCGCCGCTTCGGGCTGGTTCAGTCGGCCGGGCCGGGCTCGCCGTCGGCGACCCACGCCGAGATGATCTCTTCGCAGGCCACCACGAACCCGGAGACGTTGGGGAACCCTGCGTAGGGGGCGAGCATGATCAACGTCTCGCGCAGTTCGTCGGGCGTGAGCTCGCGACGGCGCAGGGCGGCCCGGGCCTGGATGCGCCACGTTTCGATCTGGCCGTGCGCCGCGATCACCCCCATGATCAGCAGCCGCCGCGATCGGATGTCGAGCACGTCGCGGTCCCACACCTCGGCGAACAAGCTTCGCAGCATGACGTCGTTGAACGGGATCGCACCTTCGGGCAGGTCGACGACGTCGCCGGCGTAGACCTCGCGCAGCTTGTCGCGACCGCGCTGGAACCGGCTGCGCTCGTCGTCGCCCACGGGCGTCAGCCTTCGGCCGCCTGGTCGCGAAGCACGCGGCGCAGGATCTTGCCCGACGCCGACTTGGGGATGGCGTCCATGAACGTGACCTGGCGCACCTGCTTGTAGCTGGCGGCCCGCTCGGCCACGAAGCTTTGGATGTCGGCCGCGCTCACGTCGGCGCCGTCCTTCAACACGATGTAGGCGGCGGGGATCTCGCCCGCTTCGTCGTCGGGCAGGCCGATGACCGCCGCGTCGGCCACCTGCGGGTGGGTGAGCAGCAGCGCCTCCAGCTCGGCCGGCGGCACTTGGAAGCCCTTGTACTTGATGAGCTCCTTGAGCCGGTCGACGACGTAAAGGTGACCGTCGGCGTCGATGTGGCCGATGTCGCCGGTGTGCAGCCAGCCGTCGTCGTCGATGGTCGCCTTGGTGGCCTTCTCGTTGTTGAGGTAGCCCTTCATCACCTGCGGACCCTTCACCCACACCTCGCCGTCCTCGTCGACGTCGAGGTCCTTGCCTGAGCCGGGGTCGACGATGCGCGTCTCGGTGTTGGGGACGGTGACGCCCACGGAACCGGGCTTGTACATCCCCATCGGGGTGGCGTGGGTGACGGGGGAGACCTCGGTCATGCCGTAGCCCTGCACGACCTCGCAATCGAGGCGGCGGCCGCACTCCTCGGCCAGCTCAGCCGACAGCGGGGCGGCGCCCGAGAAGATGAGCTTGAGTGCGGACAGGTCGTAGTTGTCGACGATCGGGTGCTTGGCCAGCGCCACCACCATGGGCGGGGCCACGAACGCGCGCGTGAGCTGGTGCTGTTGATGCAGTGAGAGGAACTGCTCGAGGTCGAAGCGCGGCATCGTGACGATCGTCGCCCCCGCCCGCAGGCCCATGTTCATCAACACCTGCATGCCGTAGATGTGGAAGAACGGCAGCACGGCGACGAACGCGTCGTCGTCACTGATCGTGATGGCGCCCAGCGACTGCTCGATGTTCGACACCAGGTTGCGGTGGGTGAGCATGACGCCCTTCGACAACCCCGTCGTGCCCGACGAGTACGGCAGGGCGACCACGTCGTCGAGGTCGACCGGCACCTGCTCGGCGAGGGGCGGGCCGTCGATCGACGAGAGCGACGGGTAGCCGTCGGCCTCGCCGATCACGTACACCTCCTTGACCCCCGTGTCGGCCACGGCGGCGGCCGCCGTCTCCAGGAACATCGGCACCGTTACCAGCCGGGTGGCCTTCGAGTCGACCAGCTGGTGGTGCACCTCGCCCGAGGTATAGGTGGGGTTGATGGTCGTGACCACGCCGCCGGCGAGGGCGACGGCGTGGAACAGCACGCCGTACTCGGGGCAGTTGGGCGCCATGATGGCGACAACGTCGCCCTTGCCCAGGCCCGCCTCCAGCCAACCGCCGGCCTGCCGGCGCACCAGGTCCTCGAACTCGGCATAGGTGACGATCCGGCCCGACGCGCCGTCGATGAAGGCCGCCTTGTCGCCCCGCTCGGCGGCCCGCTCCAGCGTGTGCGGCGTGAGCGGCGACTCGGGCAGGGTCACGCTCGGCAGGGGACTGGTGAAGGCCATGGGGACGAAAAGTAGCCGAGGTGACAAGGGTCACTTCCGAAAGGGTTGTGTTTCGTTTATGGCTGTGCGACCATACGAAACGACAGTTTTTCGTTTTGGAACGGAGCACGCACTCTCATGGACGCAGCCACGATTCACGACCGCCGCTGGTGGACCCTCGGCGTGCTCTGTTTCAGCCTCCTCGTCATCGGCATGGACAACACGATCCTCAACGTGGCTCTGCCGACCATCCAGCGCACCCTCGGCGCCAGCGCCAGCCAGCTGCAGTGGATCGTCGACGCCTACACCATCGTCTACGCGTCGATCTTGCTGACCACCGGCAGCCTGGGTGACCGGTTCGGGCGCAAGGGCGCCCTGTCGGTCGGCCTGGTGATCTTCGGGATCGGCTCGGTGGCCTCGGCCTTTGCCACCACTGCGGGCGCGCTCATCGCGTTCCGCGCCTTGGCCGGTATCGGCGGTGCGCTGATCATGCCGGCCACCTTGTCGATCCTCACCAACGTCTTCCCCGCCCACGAGCGGGGCCGGGCCATCGGCATCTGGTCGGGCGTCTCGGGCATCGGCATCGTCGTGGGCCCGCTGGCCGGCGGCTGGCTGCTCGAGCACTTCTGGTGGGGCTCGGTGTTCCTCATCAACGTGCCGGTCGTGATCGTCGCCTTGGTGGCGGGCCGGATGTTCGTCCCCACCAGCCGTGACTCGAGCGCTCCGCGCCTCGACCTGGTCGGCACCGTGCTGGCGACGGGCGGTATCGGCTCACTGCTCTACGGGATCATCGAGGCGCCGGCGCGGGGTTGGGGCGACCAGACCGTGCTCGTCGGCTTCTTCGCCGGGCTCATCGCCCTCGCCGCCTTCGTGCTGTGGGAGCTCTACACCGACCACCCGATGCTCGAGGTGCGGTTCTTCCGCAACCGCCGCTTCAGTGGCGCCAACATCGCGGTGACGCTCGTATTCTTCGCCATGCTCGGCTCGATGTACTTCATGACGCAGTACCTGCAGTTCGTGCTCGGCTACTCGGCCATGCGGGCCGGGGCGGCGCTCATCCCGCTGGCGCTGGTGATGATGTTCGTGGCGCCCCGCAGCGCCCGGCTCACCGAGCTGGCGGGTACCAAGATCGTCGTGGCCACGGGCCTGTCGGTGGTGGCCGGTGCACTGGGCTTGCTGTCGCAGGCCAAGGTCGGTTCGCCCTACGCCTTCATTGCGGTGGTGCTGGGTCTCCTGGGCTTCGGCATGGCCATCGCCATGGCGCCCGCGACGGAGTCGATCATGGGCTCGCTGCCGCTCGACAAGGCGGGTGTGGGCTCGGCCATGAACGACACCACCCGCCAGCTCGGGGGCGCCCTCGGCGTGGCCGTCCTCGGGTCGGTCACCGCAGCCAGCTACCACTCCTCGATGGGCAGCTCGAAGGTGCTCGCGTCGCTGCCGGCGCCGGCTGCCGCCGCCGCCCGCGACTCCATCGGGGGCGCGGTGGCCGTCGGGCACCAGCTCGGCGCGGCGGGGACGAACCTCATCGCCCAGGCCAGCCAGAGCTTCGTGCACGCCATGAACAGCACCGTGCTCATCGGTGCCGCCATCGCCTGGGCCGGCGCCCTGGTGGCTCTCGCCTTCCTGCCTGCTCGGCCCGCCGACGCCGTCGACCCGCTCGAGCTCATCGAGGAGGCCGAGGCGGAGCTGGGGCTGGAGGCAGCCGCCGCGTAACCAGCGGCCGGACTACTCGCCGTCGGTGGCGGTCTTCACCAGCGCGTCGAGGAGCGGCTCGAGGTTGGCCAGCTCGGCCAAATGGAGGGCGGCCAGCTGGTCGACACGGCGGCGACCGAGGGCGGTGAGCTCGAGGCGCACCAGCCGCTGGTCGTCGGGATCGGGCTTGCGCTTCACCAGCTTGAGGGCCTCGGCCCGCCGCACCAGTCCGATCACGGAGTGGTGGCGGACGAGGAGGTAATCGGCGACGTCGGTGAGCGTCGGGCCGCGCTCACCCTCGTGGCCGCGGATGGCGACGAGCAGTTGGTGCTGGGCCGAGGTGAGCCCGGCGGCGGCGGCCTGCTCGGCACTCCAGTGGGTGAACTGCCGGAGGGCGACGCGGAACTCGAGCAGCCGGGCGAACTGTTCGTCGGTCAGTGGTTTGGGCATCTTCAGCGCCACGCTTCCCAGTCGATCATGGAGCGGAGAGGTCCGGCGAACAGTGGCCGCACCGCGCCGGTGGCCCAGCGTTGCTCGATCAGTGGCGCCAACGCCTTGGCCGTCGCCAGCGGCTCAGCATCGACGTAGATAACGGTGACGTAGGAGTCGTCGCCCTGGGCGGCCGGGGGCAGCGTCCACGTGGTGCTCGACCCGAACGTCCACGCGCCGGCGGTGCCGGGGACCTCGAGCACGGCGCGGTAGTGGTCGGTGTGCAACCACTGCAGCCACTCGTCGCGGCGCGTGCCCGGCGTGTGCGTCGGTTCCTCGACGATCACCACCACGCCGCGGTGCGGGCGGAACGGCACGACCTCGTGGGATACCAGCGCCTGGGGCGCCGCGTGCCACTCGCGCAGGGCGAGCATGCTCAGCCGCAGCGGGGGCCGGCGTTCGGGGAACCGACCCACCTCGGCCAGGCGACGGCCCAACGTCATGAAGTCGTCGAGGGTCTGCTGCACGGGGTCGCCGACCAGGTAGCTCACGACGTTGCCGATGTCCGCCAGCGGCCCGTCGCCGGCGATGCGATGAGCGGGGTACTCGCCGTCGGCGATCCAGCGTTGGCCCAGCACGATGCCGGGGAGTTGGTACTGCTCGGGCATGTGGTCGAGGAGGTGCCAGCGCAGGTAGCTGCCGTCGTCGTCGGCCGGGGCCGGCGCCGTGAAGCTGAAGATCCCCGCCTTCACCCTGATCACGATGGTGAATGGTGGGCCTGGCGGCGGCCGTGGTTCAACAGGCTGCTGGTAGAAAGGCCGGATGGAGCTGACGCGGATCGAGTACCGCGCCGCCGACGGGGTGGCCTGGGTGACGCTCAACCGGCCCGACGTGCACAACGCGTTCGACGAGCAGATGCAGGCGGAGCTGGCGTCGACGTGGAAGGCGCTGCGCCACGACGAGGACGTGCGGGTGGTGGTGCTCACGGGCGCGGGGGAGAAGGCGTTCTGCACCGGCATCGACCGCTCGGTGACGACGTACACCTACGACCCGCTCACCTACGACGACCCCGGCCAGGTGCTCGGCCCCAAGAGCCAGGGCTTGTGGAAGCCGGTGATCGCGGCCGTCAACGGCATGGCGTGCGGCGGCGCGTTCTACATGCTGGGCGAAGCCGACGTGATCATCGCCGCCGATCACGCCACGTTCTTCGACCCCCACGTCACGTACCGGATGGTCGCCGCGTTCGAGCCGATCCTGCTGCTGCCGCGCATGCCGTTCGGCGAGGTGTTGCGCATGGCGCTCACCGGCACCTACGAACGCATGAGCGCGGAGCGCGCGATGCTGGCCGGCTTCGTCAGCGAGGTCGTACCGCTGGCCGAGCTGCACGACGCTGCCCAACGATTGGCCGACACGATCGCCGCGCAACCGCCGCTGGCCGTGCAGTCGACGCTCCGCACGCTGTGGGCGGCGCGCGACCTCACGCCGAAGCAGGCCACTGACCTGGGCAACGTGTTCCTGCAACTGGGCACGTCGAAGGAAGCGCTGGAAGAGGGCCAGACCACCTTCTCGTCCGGCAAGCGCATCGAACCCCGCATCCGCTGAGCCGCTTTGAGTTCGTCAGGAACCCGCTCGTAAGACCGCGACCTCGGGCATGTCTTCGAGGGGGCCGAAGCCGTGTTCGGCCAGCCAGCGGACGGCGACGAGGCAGCGCCACGCCCACCAGGCGCGGATGAGGCCGCGGTCGACGTCGCGGCCGTAGCCGGCGAGGAGGTCGTCGAGGTTCTCCTCGTGAGCGAGCGTGAGGGTGGCCAGGTCGAACAGCGGGTCACCGGGAGCTGCCTCAGACCAGTCGATGATGCCGGTGACCTCCTCGTGATCGTCGACGAAGACGTGGGTGATCTGCAGGTCGCCGTGGATGAACGCCGGCGTCCACGGTCGCAGCGCCGTCTCGGCCAGGCGGCGGTTGCGCGTGACGACATCGGCGGGC
>JAFATL010000109.1 GCA_019243975.1 Actinomycetota bacterium
GCTCGTACCTCGACAGCCTGGCGGCGCTGCCCGAGGACGATGTACGCAAGATCATGCGCGACAACGCTCTCCAACTGACCACCCCGGCGTTGCAGCCCGTCGGCTGACAATGGGCCACGTCTCCAAGTGGGCCGCCGAGGATCCCGACCGGCCGGCGGTGATCCTCGAACCGTCGGGGACCCGCATCACGTTCAAGCAGCTCGACGAGAGCAGCAACCGGCTCGCCCACTTCCTGCGCGACGCCGGTCTCGGCATCGGTGACCACTTCTCTCTGCTGGCCGAGAACCACCCGCGCTACCTGGAGGTGGCCACGGCCGGTGAACGGACCGGGCTGTACTACACGCCGGTCAACTCGCACCTCACCCCCGACGAGGTGGCGTACATCCTGCAGAACTCGCACTCACGGGTGCTGGTGACGACGTCGAAGCTGCGCAGCGTCGCCGAGGCGGCCGCCGCCACCGCCGGGTGCGTCGAGCACATCCTCGACCTCGACGACAACTACGACGACGCGTTGTCGAAGTTCCCGACCACGCCGATCGCCGACGAGCGGCTCGGCATGGGCATGTTCTACAGCTCGGGCACCACCGGTCAGCCCAAGGGCATCAAGCGACCGATCCCCAACCTGCCGCCCGACGCCGACATCCCGCAAGAGGCGATGTTGAACGTCCTCTACGGCGTGGCGGAGGGTGACGTGTACCTGTCGCCCGCGCCGCTGTACCACACGGCCCCGCTCGGGTTCTCGCAGGTGCTGCTGCGCATGGGACTGACGATCGTCGTGCTGGAGCGGTGGGACGCCGAGCTGGCGCTGCGCGCCATCCAGGACCACGGCGTGACGTTCGCCCAGTTCGTGCCGACGATGTTCGTGCGTTTGCTCAAGCTCCCGCCGGAGACACGCGAGAAGTACGACCTGTCGTCGCTGCGCATGGCCGTGCACGCGGCGGCACCGTGCCCGGTCCCGGTGAAGCAGCAGATGATCGACTGGTGGGGGCCGATCATCGCCGAGTACTACGGCGGCACCGAGGGCAACGGCCTCACCTACCTGACGGCCGAGGAGTGGTTGAAGCACCCCGGCTCCGTCGGCAAGCCGCTGCTCGGCCGCCCCGTCATCCTCGACGAGGACGGCAACGAGGTACCGACCGGCGAGGTCGGCACGGTGTACTTCGCCGACGGTCCCGACTTCGAGTACCACGAGGACCCGGCCAAGACGGCGGCTGCCGGCGTGGGCACCGGGCGCTCGACGCTGGGTGACGTCGGCTACGTCGACGACGAGGGCTACCTGTTCCTCACCGATCGCAAGGCGCACATGATCATCGCGGGCGGCGCCAACATCTACCCGCAAGAGGTCGAGAACGTGCTCGTCATGCACCGGGCTGTCGCCGACGTGGCCGTGTTCGGCGTTCCCGACGACGACATGGGCGAACAGGTGAAGGCCGTCGTCGAGGTGGCGGCGGGCGCCACGCCCGGACCTGAGCTGGAAGCCGAGCTCATCGCCTACGCGCGCGAACGCATCGCCCACTACAAGTGCCCGAAGTCGGTCGACTTCACCGACGCGCTCCCCCGCCTCGATACCGGCAAGCTCTACAAGCAGAAGCTCAAGGAGCAGTACTGGTGAGCGCGGTGTCCTCGCCGATGGGCTTTCCACTGGTCGACGCCGACGAGCACTACTACGAGCCGCGCGACGCGTTCACCCGTCACATGCCGAAGGCGCTGGCCCACCTGGCCGTCCACGTCGAGGGCGCGGGCGACGACGAGCGGGTGATGATCGGCGACATGCCGTTCACGTTCCTCCGCCAGAACTACGACCGAGTCGTGAAGCCGGGGGCGTTGCGGGAGATGCTGCGCACGATGAAGTTCGGGCTCACGGACGAGAGCGGCACGTCGGTGGACGAAGCGATCGCGCCTGCCTACGTCGACCGCGAGGCTCGTCTGGCCGCGATGGACGAACAGGGCGTGGAGGCGACGCTGCTGTTCCCCACATTGGCCGTGTGCGTCGAACACTTCATGAAGGACGACCCGGCCCAGCTCTACGCCAACTTCGAGGCCTTCAACCGGTGGCTGGAAGATGACTGGGGCTACGCCCACCGCGACCGCATCTTCGCCGCCCCGCTGATGTCGTTGCGCGACGTCGACCTGGCCGTGGCCGAGCTCGAGCGCGTCCTGGCGCTGGGCGCGCGCGTGATCTCGTTGCGCCCCGGCCCGGCCTTCGGCCACTCCCCCGCCGATCCGGTCTTCGATCCGTTCTGGGGACGGGTCGACGAGGCGGGCGTGCTGGTGGGGCTGCACATCGGCGAGTCCGGCTACAACGAGCTGTACTCGACGGCATGGGGCGAGGAGGCC
>JAFATL010000197.1 GCA_019243975.1 Actinomycetota bacterium
CTTCCCCGACGGGGCCAAGGCGACCGCCGAGTTTGCCCGGGTGCTCGAGCCGGGCGGGCGGCTGGGCGCGTCGGTGTGGATCAACCCCGACCAGAACCCGTGGACGAGCATCCTCATGCGAGCCATCGCCACCGAGGTGGCCGTACCGCCTCCCGACCCCGACGCGCCGAACATGTACCGGTGTGCGGCCCCGCGCTACGTCAGCGCCCTGTACGAGGAGGCGGGCCTTCGCGACGTCGAGGAGTGGGACGTCGACGTCGAGCTGGTCACGTACTCGGCGGCGGAGTACTGGGAGATGATGAGCGAGCACGTGTCGCTCGCCGTGGCTGCGCTGCGGCAGGTCGACGAAGCGGCGCGTGAGCGGATCCGGGCGCACGCCATGGCCAGCGTGGGCGCGTTCGAGCACGACGGCCAGGTCCGCGTGCCGGGCGTGGCGCGGTGCATCGTCGGCACGAAGTAGCGCGCGTCACCGCGCCGGCCCGAACCACTCGGTGAGGGCGACGGGCAGGCTTGCGTGGTCGAGGTCTCCCGCCCACGCCACGTATCCGTCGGGGCGGATCAACGCGGCCGCGGGCGCATCGATGGCACCGATGACGGGGAGTTCCCACGCCCCGTCGTATTCGGCGTTGACCAGACGCACTCGATCCGACCACGGCGCGATGTCGAAGCCGCCCGGTGCACCCAGGTTGAGGAGGAGGGGCGTAGCGGCGTGCAGCAAGGTGAACACGCGCGTGGGTCCGTCGGGCGTCTGCAGGTCGAGGTCAGGCATGCGGCGGCCGATCAGCGGGTGCTCGCCGCCGAGGTCGTAGCGGATGTCGAGGGCCGACAACATCGCGTACAGACGCCAGCGCACCTCGTCGATGGTCACCAGGTCGGCCAGGCTGGCCCGCAGGGCCTGGTGGCGGGCGTCGCCCCGGTTGAACAATCCCTGCGCCATGGTGTTGGCCAACACGCGCGCCGCCACCGGATGTCGTTCCGCGTGGTAGGTGTCGAGCAAGCCGTCGGGTGAGATCTGCTTGACCACTTGGGCCAGCTTCCAGCCCAGGTTCACCGCATCCTGCAGGCCCGTACCCATGCCCTGCCCTCCATGTGGAGGGTGCACATGGGCGGCGTCGCCCGCCAGCAGCACGCGGCCGGTGCGATACGTCGTGGCCTGCCGGGTGGCGTCGGTGAAGCGCGAGATCCAGTTGGCCCTGCGCAGCCCGAAGTCCGTTCCCCACACGCCGACCAGCGCGTTGCGCAGGTCGTCGATGCTCGGGTTGTCGCCCAACGTGAGCTCGCGTTCGGTGATCACCACGCGCACGGGTCCGTCGGCACCGGCGCGGTTCATGGCGTGCATGCCCACGTCGTCGTGGTGCATGCCGAGCAGCGGGTCTTCGTCGGTCTCCATCTCGGCGATCATCCAGCTCGTCGACGCGTCGACGCCCACGAAGTCGATGCCTGCGGCCTTGCGGACGACGCTGCGGCCGCCGTCGCACCCGACCAGGTACCCGGCGCGCAACGACGTGCCGTCAGACAGCGCCACGTCGGCGCCGATCGGGTCCTGCGTGAACCCGGTGACCGCCCGCTGACGAATGATCGGGACGCCGAGCTCGCCCAGCACCCAGTCGGCGAACATCGGCTCGAACGTGCTCTGAGGCAATGCCAGCACGTAGCTGTGTCGCGACGGGAGATCGCTGACGTCGAAGGGCATGCCGCCGAAGCCGTACATGCTGAAGACCTGGCCGGCGGCGATGAACCGTTCGGCGACGCCCCGTTGGTCCAGTACTTCCAGCGTGCGCGACAGCAGGCCGCCCGAGCGCGAGCTGTCGAGGAACTGGTCGGCTCGCCGCTCCACGATCACGACGTCGACGTCGGCGAGCCGCAGCTCGGCCGCCAACATCAGCCCCGTCGGTCCGCCACCGGCGATGACCACTGCATGATCCGTCACGCGCCATGGTCAGCACGTTTGGATCGCTTGCGGCAAGCCCCCTCCCTCGCGTTAGGTTGGTGGTGGCGAGGGAGGGGCTGTCACAAACGGCGGCCGGGCGGTGTCTTCATGTCCTCAAACGACAGGAGGACTGAAATGGCGAGCACCCCACGCATTCCGAAGGCCCAGCTCACCGGCGTGTACGGCTTCCTCGTGAAGCGCTTCAGCAAGAAGATGTTCGGTGAGGTCCCCGAGCCCGCCGAGCTGTTTTGGCACAACCGGCCGGTGCTCACCACCACCATGCGCTTCGGCCAGAAGGTCCAGAAGTGGAACGCCCTCGACCCCAACCTGGCGTCGTTCGCCCACATGGCGGTGGCGTCCTTCGTGGGCTGCTCGTGGTGCCTCGACCTCAACTACTTCCACATGCACAACGAGGGCCTCGACGAGACCAAGGCCAGCGAGATCCCCCGGTGGCACGAGTCGTCGGTGTTCACGCCGCTCGAGCGCGACGTGCTGGAGTACGCCGAGGCGATGAGCGACACGCCGCCCCGGGTCACCGACGACCTCTTCGCTCGGCTGCTCGAGCGACTGGGCGCCGCCGCCATGGTCGAGCTCACCTCGTTGGTCGGCTTCGCCAACATGACGACGCGGGGCAACGTGGCCATGGGCATCGAGTCGCAAGGGTTCTCGAAGGTGTGCACCCTGCCGTTGGCCGAACGCGCCGCTGGTTACGCGGCGTCGGCATAGGGGTTTCGACATGAGCGACGACGCCTTCGCCCAGCACCGCAGCCTTCTGTTCACCGTCGCCTACGAGATGCTCGGCTCGGCCGCCGATGCCGAGGACGTCGTGCAGGAGACGTGGCTGCGATGGGACGGCGTCGACCGTGCGCTCGTGCGCGACGAGCGGGCGTACCTCGTGCGCATCGTCACCCGCCAGGCCTTGAACCGGCTGCGTACGCTGGCCCGCCGTCGCGAGGAATACGTCGGTGAGTGGCTGCCGGAGCCGGTGGCAACCAACCCCGACGTGGCGTCGGATGTCGAGCTGGCCGACAGCGTGTCGATGGCGATGCTCACGGTCCTCGAGACCCTGGCACCCGCCGAGCGGGCGGTGTTCGTGCTGCGAGAGGTGTTCGACACGCCGTACGACGAGATCGCCGAAGCAGTGGGCAAGTCGCCGGCAGCGGTGCGCCAGATCGCCCACCGGGCCCGCGACCACGTGGCGGCGCGCCGCCCGCGCGTGGCAGTGAGCACGGCGGAGCAGCAGGCGGCGGTGGAACGGTTCCTCGCGGCGGTGCGCGACGGCGACGTGCAAAGTCTCCTCGAGGTCCTGGCTCCCGACGTCGTCCTCGTCGCCGACGGGGGCGGTGTGGTTGCGGCCGCTCTCCGTCCCATCGAGGGGGCGCAACGGGTGGCCACCTTCCTCACCGGTGGCCTGCGCAGGTTCGACTTTGCCGCCACGTCGGTCTGGCTCAACGGCTCACCCGCCATTCGCATCGACATCGGCGGCGAGCTCGACACCGCCGTGAGCCTGGCCGTCGAGAACGGCCGCATCACCGGCATCTACGCCGTGCGTGACCCCAACAAGCTGCGCCGGCTCGACACGGCGGCCGCCCTCACCCGCAGCTGAGCGTCAGCGCATGCGCGAGGCGGGCTGGTAGTTCGGCCCGGCGGTGACGTCGACGCGCGCGAGGAGCTTCTCGCACGGCGGTTCGAAGTCGCGGGCGAACTGCACGGCGCGCTCCTCACCCAGCAGCTGCCATGGCAGCGTGGTGAGCCGATCGGTGTCGTCCTCGATCTGCTGACGCAAGGCGACCGCGTCGCTCGTCACCTCATCACCGATGGCGAGGCCTTTGGCGCGCAGCGACTCCCAGCCGGCGCCGATGTCCTCGGGACTGCTGCCGCGCGAGCGCGCCAACCAGTCGCGCTCGTAGCCCAGCCATGCGTTGTGGAGGATCGACGCCTCCACCCCGGTGAGCCCGGCGCCGACAACGACGGCCCAGTGGATGTCGCCCCGCCATTCCCGCACGCAGTTGACTGCGTGCCAGCCGCTCAACAGCGGGTCCGACGGCCGCGGCATGCGCAGGTGGGAGGCGAAGAAGACCCGGCCCGCGGACGGAAGGGCGTCGACAACCGGCCACAGCAGGGGAGCCAACTGGCTGAGTGGTTCGACGATCTCGGGGGCGTGTTCGTGCAAACCGGCGACCACGGCCTCGTCGCGGGCGTGCCAGCACGCCGCGAACGTCGTGTGCTGGGCGACGAGATCGAAGGCGAGCTGGATGCCGAGGGCGCTGATGGATCCGAATGCGGCCGTGACGGCCTCGGGACCGGCCGGCGCCAACGGCGCACAGCGCGACGCGATGTAACCGAACGGCGCCGGGACGCCCAGGGCGTCGAGGTTGGCGACGGCGCCCGGGTCCCAGAAGATCCAGCCGATCGTCGTCTGCACCGAGCGGGCGTTGCGACGCGTGATCTCGACCCAGTCGGGCTCGGCCATCGGCACCGAACGATGCTGCCTGGCCGAGCCCGTCGCAACTGGGCTCGTCGTCACGCGTGGATCAGCACGCGGCCCGCAGGCCGTCCACCCCGTCCTCGACCAGCACCTCGTACAGGGCGGGGTTGGACGGGAACGCCTTCCACGCTTCCTGGCCGACCACCCGGCGGAACTCCTCGGTCGCGTGCGCGGCCTGGAAGTCCTGCAGGCTGGCCCACCGGGCGACGTTGACGTAGCGGTAGTCGGCGTCGGGCGACAGCGCCCGGTGGAGGCGAAGCGACAGGTACCCGGGCTGCCCGCGGAAGTAATGGCTGGTCGACGTCCACAGGGCGACGAACTCCTCGTCGCGATCGGGCGGGACGACGAACTTGTTGATCAGCGTCACCGGGAGGTTGGCATCGGCATCCGAAGCCTTGGCGGTGCGCCCCTCGAGTTCGGTCGTGTTCGGCATCGTGTTCTCCGTTCGTTGCACAAGTGTGTAGTGACAGCACAGATGTAGAATGAGTTTCGTCGCGTGTCAACCCCCCAAGTGCGACGGAGGCTGCGTGGTCACGGACGACGAGAGCGGGCGGTTCCGGCAGCGCCGTCGCACCCGGGCGGCGATCGTCGACGCGGCCGCTGCGTTGCTGCGCACCGGGGTCACGCCCTCGGCCGCCGACATCGCCGAAGCCGCTGATGTCTCGCGCCGCACCGTGTACCTGTACTTCCCCACCATCGAGCAGCTGCTGCTCGACGCCACCCTTGGGCTGCTGAGCCAGACCGCCGTCGACGAGGCGATCGACGCGGCCGACGGCGCCGGCGAGAGCGCCGAGGAGCGGGTGACCGCCATGATTCGCGCCCTGTTCGACGTCAACGCCGAGACGTTGCCGCTCGGCCGCTCCCTGCTGCGCCTGACCGTCGGCGAGCCGCAAGCTGATGACGCCGACGGGCCCCGCCGCGGCTACCGCAGGATCGGCTGGATCGAACGGGCGCTGGAACCCCTGCGGTCCCGCCTCGACGATGCGCAGTTCGACCGGCTCGTGTCGGCCCTGGCGATGGTCGTGGGCTGGGAGGCGCTCGTCGTGCTGCAGGACGTGCGGGGGCTCACACCCGACGAGCAGATGGAGACCTCGCTGTGGGCGGCGCGTGCGTTGCTTCGCGCCGCGCTCGACGACGCCGGTTCATAACGCGCGCGCTACTTCTTCTTCTTGCTCTTGGCCGGGAGTGACCGGGCGTGACCGAACGCCCAACCTATCCAGCTAGTCCGGCAGCATCGGCATCGAGATGCCGGGGTCGCGTCCGAGCAGGACGGCGCGCGTGACCGCATCCGACCCGAAGCGCTCGCGTACGTCGTCGAGGGCGGCGTCGAGGGCGTTGCCGCTGCGCCGGTCGAAGGGCAGCACGAGCTGCACGGCGCCGTCGTCGTCGAGGTTGCCGACCGAGATCCCGATGAGGGTCAGCCCTTTCTCGTTGACGAGGGGCCGGGCGGCTTCGTAGAGATCGCGCACGGTGGCGAGGATGAGCTCGGTGTGGGCGGTCGGCCACGGCAGCGTGTGCGACCGGGTGGCGCGCGAGAAGTCGTCGAACCGCATGCGCAACGTGACCGTGCGGCCGACCCGCTCGGCGCTGCGCATGCGTCGCGTGACGCGGTCGACGATCGCCACCAGCGTGGCGTCGATCTCGGCCGGGGTGTGCCGGCGCCATCCGATGGCGCGCTGCGACCCGATCGAGCGCCGCCGCCGGCCCACGACGATCGGACGCGGGTCGCGGTTGTGCGCCAACGCGTGCAGATGGTGGCCCGAAGCGCGGCCGAGCATGGTCACCAGCGTCGGTTCCGACAGCTGCGCCACCTGGCCGACGGTCGTCAGCCCGCGCGCCCGCAACTTTTCCGCGGTGATCTTGCCCACGCCCCACAGGCGCTCGACCGGCAGGGGGTGCAGGAACGCGGACTCGCCGTCGGGCGGCACGACGATGAGGCCGTCGGGCTTGGCGACCTGGCTGGCCACCTTGGCGAGGAACTTCGTGCGCGCCACGCCGACGGTGATCCGCAGGCCGACACGCTCGAGCACGTCGCGCCGAAGCTTCACGGCGATCTCCTCGGGCGTGCCCGACACGCGCCGTAGACCACCCACGTCGAGGAACGCCTCGTCGATGGAGAGACCCTCGACGAGCGGCGTGGTGCCGTCGAACACCGCGAACACGGCTTTGCTCGCCTCGGAGTAGGCGGTGAAGCGGGGCGGCACGTCGATCACCCACGGGCACAGGCTGCGCGCTTGCCGGCCGCCCATGGCGGTGCGGATCCCGAACGCCTTGGCCTCGTAGCTGGCGGCCAGCACCACACCCCCGCCGACGATGACCGGCTTGCCCCGGAGCTTGGGGTTGTCGCGCTGCTCGACCGAGGCGAAGAAGGAGTCGAGGTCGGCGTGGAGGATGGTGGCGTCCTCTCGCATCGAACATATGTTCCCACTGAGAACCACCCGCCGTCGAGAGCCGGCCCGTACGCTCCCGGCGTGCGGGTCATCGACGTGGGGGCGCAACCAGTAGGCCTCATCGCCATCGGCGCCAACGCCACGGGAGTCATCGCCGTCGGCCAGCTCTCCACTGGTGTGGTGGCGATCGGACAGCTGGCTCGGGGCGGCATCGTGATCGGCCAGCTCTCGATCGGGGTCGTCGCGGTGGGCCAGCTCGCCGTCGGGGTGGGCTGGGCCGCCGGCATGGTCGGCCTCGGGGGCACCTCGGGCCCGGGGCTGATCTTCGGTGCCTTTGGCCGCCTCTTCCTCACGCGGTTGTTCGGCCGGGGGACGGGCTCGGCCCTCGAGGACGCGCCGGGCTCGCCCTACCGGATGGCGGTGGCCGCCATCACCGTGGGGTTCCTGGTCGCGTTGTGGTGGATCGCCGCCGGGGCGTCGTTGTGGCACGACCTCACCCGCACCGGGGGCATCCTCGTGTCGCCGCCCCACGTCTTGCGGTAGCGGCGAGGCCTCGACACAAGAAACGAACGCCCGTTACTTTTGGGACATGAGGGTGCGCGTCGACGAATCGCGCTGTCAGGGGCACGGGCGCTGCTACGCCACCGCGCCCGAGCTGTTCGAGCCCGACGACATCGGCAACGGCCACGAGCGGGACGACGGCGCGGTGCCGGCCGGCCTCGAGGACAAGGCCCGCCTGGCCGTGGCCAACTGCCCCGAAAGCGCGATCGACATCGAGGAGAACGGCTGATGGGACACCACGACCCGGTTGTCGACTGGGCAACCGACTTCGACCACACCGACGACGTGTGGGCGGCGGACCCGTACCCCATCTGGGACGAGCTGCGGGAGAAGTGCCCGGTGGCGCACACCGAGCGTTACGGCGGCGTGTGGCTACCGACCCGGTTCGAGGACGTGTCGGCGATTGCGTACGACACCGACCGCTTCACCTCGCGGAGCATCGTCGTCAGCGAGTTCCGCCCGCCCGCCATGCTCGCCCCCGCCGGTATCGCGCCGCCGATCTCCTCCGACCCGCCGTACCACATGGACGCGCGCCGGATGCTGCTGCCGATCTTCTCGCCCCAGAATGTCGACAAGCTCGAGCCGTCGACGCGCGCGTACTGCGAGGAGCTGATCGCAGCCATGGCCGGGCGCGACGTCGTCGACGCGGCCGTCGACTACGCGCAACACATTCCCGTGCGTGTGATCGCCAACATGCTCGGGCTTCCCGAGGACGACGCCGACGTGTTCCGCGGCTTCGTCAACCACGTGCTGGAAGGCGTGGCCCTTCCGATCGAGCAGCGGGTGGAAGGGATGATCGCCCTCTTCGGCTATCTCGAGGGCCACATCAAGGACCATATGCAGAACCCGCGCGACGACCTGATCACCTTCCTGCTCGAGTCCGAGCTCGAAGGCAAGAAGCTCGATCCCTTCCAAGTGGGGCGCACGATTGCCCTGCTGCTCATCGCCGGCATCGACACGACGTGGAGCGCAATCGGCGCGTCGATCTGGCACCTGGCCAAGACGCCCGCCGACCGGCAGCGAGTGGTGGACGAGCCCGAGCTGCTCCCGGTGGCCATGGAGGAGCTGCTGCGTGCATACGCCCCGGTGACGATGGCGCGCCTCGTCAAAGAGGACATGGAGTGGAACGGCTGCCCGATGAAGGCCGACGACTGGGTGCTGCTGCCGTTCCCGTCGGCCAACCGTGACCCCGACGCGTTCGAGGACGCCGATCAGGTCATCATCGACCGCGAGGTCAACCGCCACGCCGCCTTCGGCCTCGGTGTGCACCGCTGCGCGGGCTCGCACCTGGCCCGCATGGAGCTACGCGTCGCTTTGGAGGTGTGGTTGGCCGCCTTCCCGACCTTCGACCTGGCCGATCCCGACGGGGTGCGGTGGTCGGGCGGTCAGGTGCGCGGGCCGCGCGTGCTGCCCGTGCGCGTGCGCAGCTAGCCCGCGCCCTCCGCCGCCGTATCGGCGAGCGACAACTTCGGTGGGTGGGCCAGGGTCTGGAAGACGACGCAGTAGCGCTCGGTCAGGCGCAGCAGGGTGGCCACGCTCTCGTCGGGCGCGTCGGTGTCGAGGTCGAAACGCACGCGGATGTCCTTGAAGCCAACCGGCGCGTCCTTGCTCACCGACAGCGTGCCGCGGAAGTCGAGGTCGCCCTCGACGTGCACGGTTCCGCTGCGGATGGCGATGTCGAGTGACGTGGCCACGGCGCGCAAGGTCACGCCCGCGCAGGCGGCCAGTGCCTCCAGCAACATGTCACCCGAGCACAGCAGTGTGCCGTCGCCGCCGGTCGCCGGGTGGAGGCCGGCCTCGGCGAGCGCCCGCCCGGTGGCCACGGAGCAGCTCACGCCCTCCCCCAGCGTGCCGTCGGCCGACAGGGTGATCAGCGCGGCCGTCGGTTCTTCGCGGTAGCGCTCCTTGAGCGGCTCCTGGGTGGCGCGCAGCGTGTCGCGATCCACGTTCTGTCTCCTCAGGTTTATCCGGCCAACAGATGGCCGGTTTAGCTGACACGATGGTCCCGTGCGCGCCGACCGGCTGGTCGCCATCCTGCTGCTCCTGCAGACCAAGGGCCAGGTCACCGCGGCCGAGGTGGCGGCCGAGCTCGAGGTGTCGGAGCGAACGGCCCGCCGCGACCTGGAGGCGCTGGGGATGGCGGGCCTGCCCGTCTACTCACTGCAAGGCCGCAACGGCGGCTGGAAGCTGGCGGGCGGCGGGCGCACCGACCTGACCGGGCTCACCGCCGCCGAGGCGCGGGCGCTGTTCCTCGTGGCCGGCCCGTCGTCGTCGGCGACGCCGCAAGTGAAGGCAGCCCTGCGCAAGCTGGTGCGCGCCCTGCCCGAGCCGTTGCGCAGCAGCGCGGAAGCAGCCACCACCGCGGTCGTCGTCGACCCAGGTGGATGGGATCAACCCACGGCTACCCGTCCGCCCCCGCCCCACCTGGAGGCGGTGCAGCGCGCCGTCGTGGAGGGCGAGCAGATCATGCTCGGGTACGTCGCGCGCACGCGCGAAGCGACGACGCGCGTCGTGCACCCACTCGGGCTCGCGGCCAAGGGCGACGTCTGGTACCTCGTCGCCGACACCGACGCGGGGTTACGCACCTTTCGCGTCGATCGCATGACCGCGGTCGAGGCCAACGGCAAGAAGGTGGTGCGCCCCGAGGGCTTCGACCTCACCGAGGCGTGGCGCCTCATCACCGACGAAGTCGAACAGCGGCGGGCGCCGGTGCAGGCGCGGGCGCGGGTCGAGCCCTACGCGGTGCCGTGGTGCCGCGCTCGACTGGGCACGCGCCTCCGGATCGGCCCGCAGGGGAAGGACGGCTGGGTCGACGTGGAGTTGCGCGGCCACAGCGCCGGTTCGCTGGCCGCCGACATCGCCGGGTTCGGGAGCGCCATCGAGCTGCTCGACCCGCCCGAGGTGCGAGCCGAGCTGGCCAAGATCGGGGCACAGCTCACCGACGCCTACGCCCGCTGATCAGTTCACAATCAAGAAACACGCAGCGAACGGTCGCTTAACGCGTCGCTTATACCGTCCCTCGGCATGCGAAAAAGACTCGGGAGACTCAGGGAGGCGGAGACCCGACGCGTGCTGGCGATGGTTGTGAGCGGAAAGATGCTCGGAATCGTTGCTGTGCTCGGCGTCATGAAGGGCTTCGGCTACTTCGTACCAACGGCTGCAGGCGCATCGACCTTGGGCCAGGTGGCTCACAAGGCGAACGACTTCGTCAGCCCCATCAACACGGTGTGGGTGCTGGTGACGGCGTTCCTCGTGTTCTTCATGCAGGCGGGCTTCATGGCCCTGGAAGCGGGCTTCGCTCGATCGCGAGAGTCCGTCAACATCATGATGGAGTGCGTCTTCGACACGTGCCTGTGCGGACTCCTGTACTGGGCGTTCGGCTTCGCGTTCCAGTTCGGTGAAGGCAACGGCCTCATCGGGCACCACTACTTCTTCCTGCAGGGGATGACGAAGGCGTACGGCTCGACCGGCGTCGCGTTCCTTGCCTTCTTCCTGTTCCAGTTCGCCTTCGCCGACACCGCGTCGACCGTCACTTCGGGTGCCATGGTCGGCCGCACCGGCTTCAAGGGCGACATCCTCTACAGCACGATGGTGTCGGGCTTCATCTACCCGATCTTCGGCCACTGGGTGTGGGGTCCGGGCGGGTGGCTCGGCAACACCATGGGCTGGTTCCACGGGTGGACGAGCGGCACCGTGTTCCGCGACTTCGCCGGCTCCACCGTGGTGCACACCGTCGGCGGCTTCATCGCTCTCGCCGGCTGCATCGCTCTCGGTCCTCGAATCGGGCGCAAGTTCAAGCGGGACGGTGGCGGCCCAACACCGCCGCACGACCTCAACCTCGGTGCCATCGGCGGCGTGATCCTGTGGTTCGGGTGGTACGGCTTCAACCCGGGCTCGACGCTGTCGGCCATGGACTGGGACGGCATCGGCCGGGTCGCTGCCAACACCACGCTGGCTGCGGCGGCGGCCGGATTGGTTGCCGTGTTCTTCGTCTATCCGAGATCGAAGAAGTGGGACCTCGGCATGTCAGTCAACGGCTTCCTCGGCGGCCTCGTTGCGATCACGTGTCCGTGTTACTGGGTGTCGCCAACGGGAGCGATCCTCATCGGTGCGATCGCCGGCATCGTCGTGCCGTTGGGCGTCGACTTCATGGAGCACCGCCGCTGGGACGACCCGATCGGTGCGGTGGCCGTGCACGGGTTCGCAGGCATCTGGGGCACACTCAGTCTCGGGCTCTTTGCCGCAGGCAAGTACGGCATCCCGACGCCCGACGGCTCCGACACGTCGACCGTCGTCAAGGGTCTGTTCTACGGCGGCGGTACCGGGCAGCTGCGGGCACAGGCCATCGGCAGCCTCACGTGCGTGGTCGTGGTGACAGGAGTGTCACTGCTCGTCATGTATGCCATCAAGTCCATCCGCGGCTCCTGGAGCCTGCGGGTCTCGCGGGACGGTGAGCTCGAGGGTCTCGACATCCACGAGCACGGCACGCCCGCCTACCACATGGAGTTCGGTCAGGGCATGACGTACACGACGCCGGCGGGGCTGTCCGGAGGCCCGAAAGTCCCAGCCTCCCAGCCCTCGACGCCCGTGGAGTCGGGCGTCTGACCGTGGCGCACATCGGTACGATCGGGAGCCGGCTCAACGACGAGCCGGCTCCCGATGAGCCGCCGCACATCGACGAGTTCGGCGTGCTGCGGTACCGCGGGCGGTGGTTGTCGCTCACGCCGACGGAAGAGTCGATCGTGCGCTTCCTCATCGAACATCTCGGCGATCCCGTCGCCCGCGCCCAGGTCGCAGCAGTCACGTGGCCTCGCGGCGGTCGCGACCACCACGCCATCAACGTGCACATCCATCGCCTCCGGCCCCGGCTCACCGAGCTCGGGCTGGTGATCCATACGCTTCGGGGTCGAGGGTTCCTCCTCGAGTCCCTGCCGACCTCGTCCTAGGAGGAGATACCGAATGGTCCATCTCGTCACGGCCATCATCAAGCCGTTCAAACTCGAGGAGGTGAAGGACGCCCTTCGGGGTGCCGGCATCCTCGGCCTGACCGTCAGCGAGATCCAGGGTTACGGTCGCCAAGGCGGCAAGACCGAGACCTTCCGCGGCTCGGAGTACACGATCGACTTCATCCCCAAGGTGAAGGTGGAAGTGGTCGTGGAGACATCCGACCTCGACAAGGTGATCGAGCTGATCGCGTCGTCCGCCCGCACCGGCAAGATCGGCGACGGGAAGATCTGGGCGACCGACCTCGACCGCCTCATGCGGATCCGCACCGGCGAGCAGGGGGACACCGCCGTCTGAGCTCGACGCCGCAGAACGACCTGTCAACCCACGGCATGCCCACCACGTCGGCCGAGTTGCTCGGCCGGCGTGGTGCTGTTGCCGGCGACAGTTCATTGCGTGGACGGGCCGCCTGCCGCGCGTTGTCCGACGCGACCGACGAGTGGCTGGCGTCGGTGCTGCGCGACGCCACCGATGACCACACCGACGGGCTCGCGCTGGTTGCCGCCGGCGGCTACGGCCGGGCCGAGCTGGCGCCGGGGAGCGACCTCGACGTATGGCTACTCCACGACGGGCGCCCCGACGTCGGGGAGGTGGCGCAGCGCGTGTGGTACCCGATCTGGGACGCAGGCCTGAAGCTGGGCCACGCCGTGCACGTGCCTCGTGAGGCGCTGGCGTTGGCAGCCAAGGACCTCGACACAGCGACGGCGGCGCTGTCGGCGCGTCACATCGCGGGCGACCCGGCGGTGAGCGAGGGATTCGCCGCGCGCGCCCAGGCGCAGTGGCAGAAGCGCGACGCGGCGTGGCTGGCAGACCTCGACCGCCGCGTCGTGGCGCGACACCAAGCCGCCGGCGAGGTGGCCTTCCTGCTCGAGCCGGACATCAAGGAGGGCCGCGGCGGCCTGCGCGACGTGCACGCGCTGGCGTGGGCCGGCTTCGCCCGACCCGTGCTGGCGGCCGGCGACGAGGACGCGCTCATCGCGGCTGAGGACGTGTTGCTCGACGTGCGCGTCGCCCTTCACCGCTTCACGCGCAAGCCAACGGACGAACTGCTGCTCGAGCAGCAGTCGGACGTGGCGCGTGCGCTGGGCCTCGCCGACCCCGATGCGCTGATGGCGCGTGTATCGGCGGCGGCCCGCACGGTGGCGTGGGTGAGCGACGAGGCGTGGACCCGCGTGCGAGGCACGCTCGACGGGCCGATCCGGCGCATGTTTCGTCGCGACAAGCCACTGGCCGACGGCGTCGTCTTGCGCGACGGCGCCGTGTGCGTCGAGTCCGACGTCGACATCTCGGGCGACCCCTTGCTTGTGCTGCGCGTTGGGGTGCAGGCGGCGCGCGAAGGAGCGACGATCGATCGCTCGTCGCTCGACCGGCTGGCCGAGCGAGCGCCTCGGTTGGGTACGCCATGGCCGACAGGAGCCAAGGACGCGCTGGTGACGCTGCTGGCCTGTGGGAGTCCGGCGATCCCCGTGCTGGAAGCGCTCGACCAGCGGGGGCTCGTGGAGCGGGTGTTGCCGGAGTGGTCGACGGTGCGCAGCAAGCCGCAGCGCAACGCCCTGCACCGGTTCACGGTCGATCGCCACCTGTGCGAGGCGGCGGCCAACGCCGCCGGCCTGGCCAGCACCGTGAGCCGCCCCGACCTCCTGCTGGTGGGCACCTGGCTGCACGACATCGGCAAAGGCGAGCCCGGCGACCACACCGCCGCCGGTATGGCCTTGGTGGAACAGATCGCGACGCGCATGGGCTTCCCACCCGACGACGTCGACACGCTCGTGTTCCTCGTGCGCGAGCACCTGCTGCTCCCCGACACCGCCACTCGCCGCGACCTGAGCGACGAGACGGTGGCCGAAGGGGTGGCACGCGCGGTTGGCACCCTGGAGCGGCTCGAGCTGCTGGCGGCCCTCACCGAAGCCGACGCGCTGGCGACTGGGCCGTCGGCGTGGGGTGCGTGGAAAGCGGAGCTGCTGGGAGAACTCGTCGAGCGGGTCGCCGCCGTGCTGCGCGGCGACGACCCAGCCCAGGCGGTACAGCGGCAGGGTTTCCCCGACGCCGGCGTGCGTGCCCTCATGGAGGCCGGGCGCGCCGTGGTGCGGGCCGACCCGCCCTTGATCGTGGTGGTCGGCCCCGACCGGCCGGGAACGTTCAGCCGCGTCGCCGGCACCCTCGCCCTCAAGGGTCTGACGGTTCTGGGCGCGGAAGCGGCCAGCGACAACGGCATGGCTGCATCGCGCTTTCGCGTAGAGGCGAGCGACCACGACGTCGACTGGGAGCAGGTGATGGCCGACCTCCGAAGCGCACTCGACGGCCACCTTGCTATCGAGGCGCGTATGGCCGAACGGCGCGTCGGCTACCGGCGCATGATGCGCCGGCAGCTGCTCGCCGGTGAGCCAACCGTGCGCCTCGATAACAGCGCGTCCGGCATTGCGACGGTGGTCGAGGTGCGGGCGCCCGACCGCCTCGGCGTGCTGTACCGCATCACCCGCGCCATGGCCGATATCGACCTCGACA
Source organism: Actinomycetota bacterium (assembly GCA_019243975.1). Lineage (GTDB taxonomy): Bacteria > Actinomycetota > Acidimicrobiia > Acidimicrobiales > JAFATL01 > JAFATL01. The sequence goes on from JAFATL010000197.1 coordinate 14,879, forward strand.
TCCGCACGGCCAAGGTGGCGACCCTGGGCGACGAGGTCGTCGACTCCTTCTACGTCGTCACGTCGGCCGGCACCAAAGTGCTCGACCGGTCCCACCAGCGCGAGGTCGAACGGGCGATCCTCCACCAGCTCAGCCTCTGATCGCGAAGACGCCGTTAAGGCGTCTGACGGGGCCGCAAAGGATCCGTAAAGACTTCGCCTTCGCTCCTGTGAGCAGGCTTACAACGGCTGCATGAGAACGGAGCAGCAGCGCACCAGGGTCGCAACGGCGGTGGCTCTGCTTGCCCCGCCGGCGGCATCGGCAGCCCTGCTGCTGATCCGCAACCGCATCGACAACACCAACATCGCCCTCGTCCTCGTGGTCGTGGTGGTGGCGGTGTCGACCCTCGGGCGCCGGACGGCTGGCCTGCTGGCGGCCGTTTCGTCGGCGGCGTGGTTCGACTTCTTCCACACCCGGCCCTTCTACTCGTTCGCCATCAAGTCGCACGACGACGTGATCACCGCCGGCCTGCTGTTGGCGGTCGGCATCATCGTGAGCGAACTCGCCATCCGTGGTCGCCGCCATCGGGCGACGGCCGTGTCGCACGGCTACGACATCTCGCGCATCCACGGCGTCGCCGAACTTGTCGCCGACGGCGAACGCTCCGACTTCATCGTGATGGCGGTGGCCAGCGAGCTGCGCGATCTGCTGACGCTGGGCGACGTCCGATTCGAGCGGACACCGTTCGACGACGACAAACCGATGCCCACGCTCGACCGTTCGGGGAACGTGTACATCGGCAACATCGAGTGGGGCGCCGACTCGATGGGGCTGCCCACCACGGTCGCGCTCGGCGTCGATGGCAACGGCCGTCAGTGGGGCCGGTTCATCCTGTCGCCCACGCCGGGGCTTCCGGTGCCGTTCGAACGGCGGGTGGTGGCGGTGGCGCTGGCCGACCAGGCCGGGGCCGCACTGGCCGTCGGCAATGGAGTGACGCGATGAGCGACGTCGTCTTTCTCACCGTGATCGTCGCCTTCTTCGCCGTGGCTGCGGGTTTTGTTCGAGCCTGCGATCGAATCGTCGGGGATGACGATCTGTGACCGGCGATGACGTCGTCGGATTGATCATCGCCGCCATCCTGCTGGGCTTCCTGATCTTTGCGCTGGTGGCGCCGGAGCGACTCTCGTGACGGGCGCCGGGTGGGCCGAGCTGCTGGTCATCATCGTGGCCCTTGCAATCACCACACCGTTGCTGGGCGGCTACATGGCCAAGGTCTACGACCCGACCCTCGGCCGACCGCGCGGTGACCGCTTCTTCTCCGCCGTCGAACGGCCCATCTATCGCCTCTGCGGCATCAACCCCGACGGTGAGCAGCGCTGGACCGTCTACGCGCTGTCGCTGCTCGCCTTCAGCCTGGTGTCGGTGCTGGTGCTCTACCTGCAGCTGCGGCTGCAAGGGCACCTGTTCCTCAATCCCGATCACTACAAGGGCATCGAGCCCAAGCTGGCGTTCAACACTGCCGTCAGCTTCCTGACCAACACCAACTGGCAGGCGTACGGCGACGGCGTGATGAGCCACCTGTCTCAGATGACGGGCCTGGCGTTCCACAACTTCGTGTCAGCGGCCGCCGGCGCGGCCGTCGCGGTGGCGCTGATCCGCGGGCTCGTCCGCCGGCGTTCGGCGACCATCGGCAACTTCTGGGTCGACCTGATCCGCACGTGCACGCGCATCCTGCTGCCGCTCACCTTCCTGTTCGCCATCGTGTTCATGAGCCAAGGCGTGATCGACAACTTTCACGCCTCCAAGACCGTGACCACCGTTGCCGGTCAGACGCAGACCATTCCCGGCGGACCGCTCGCCAGCCAGGAGGCGGTGAAGGAGGGCGGCCAGAACGGGGGCGGCTTCTTCGGCACCAACTCCATGCACCCGTTCGAAAACCCCACCGGTCTCACCGACGTGGTGCAGGTCTGGCTGATGCTCGGCATCCCGTTCGCCCTCACCTACACGTTCGGGAAGATGGCGCGCGACACCAAACAGG